>CAYXFJ010000215.1:0-5280 GCA_964464265.1 uncultured bacterium | reverse complement strand
CCATCTTCACGATTTTCGCGACCGGCATGGCGGGACTAGCCATATCTCCTGCATCGAAATACCGCGCTCCGACAATTCCGGATATGGGCGAAGCGATTGTTGCATCTTTCAGCTGAGATTTCACAGTGACGAGAGCTGACCTGGCCTGTACCAGCTGTGCACTGACTGCCTCATACTGAGCCTGTATGGCCTCGAACTGCTGTTTGCTCATGGCATCTTCATCGAAAAGTCTTTTCGCTCTTTCATATTCCGATCTAATATTGGCTTCCTGAGCGTCGGCTGCGGTGAGACCTGCTTCAGCCTGATTCACAGCCTGTTCCATGGTTGTGGCAACCACCCTGGCAATGGGTGTGCCGGGGGCAACCCGGTCTCCTTCGTCCACAAAGTACTGTTCAATACGGTCAGGTATTTTCGAAAATACATTGACCTCGTACTCGGCTTTGATATCCCCGTTGTAAAAGAGGGTCTGTCTGATCTCTCCCTTGGTTATCTCGATGACTTCGACAGGAACCCGGGCTTCTTCCACATTGCCTGAGCCTGATGACCGGCAACCTATAAATGATAGTGTCATGACCAGCAGAATCACCGAGAGACATCTCTTGAACATGGTTTACTCCTTTTTATTTGTGCCGTTATTTATGATATACGCAAAACATTTTACAGGAATACCTTTTGTTTACAGTATTCCCTTCAATGTCCCTGTTACACGGCGAAGCTCATAACGGGCCATCTGATACTCATACAGGGCGGATATGTAATTCAGTCTGGCCTGTGTCAGAGCTAACTGGGATCCCATTACATCGAGCTGCGTGCTCACTCCTTCCTGATACATGAGATTGGCCAGACGCAGGGCTTCTTCCGCGAGGCTGATGGATTCTCTGGCAGATTGATATTTCTCCTGCGCCACACGATATCCGTTATAGCCGATCTCGACTTCTGCTCCTATGCCGTAATGAACCAGCTTCTCGGAATCCAGAACGATTTTGTAATCGAGTTTGGCTTTTTGCATCTGTTTGTGGTTCCTGAAGCCGTAAAAGAGTGGTACCTGAAGGCTGAGTGCGGATGTGAAACCCTCGCTGAAATCGTCCTGGGAAAATTTTAAGTTATTTTTCATGGCCAGATACGAGTAGTCTGTCGAGAAAAAGAGTTTTGGCATGAACTGGCTTCTTGCAAGGGCTATTCCATTTTTCGCCATATCTTTCTGTGCTTCAAAGCTGAACACATCAGGTCTGTTCTTCATCGCTTCTGTCTGCAGTTCGGCAAGGCTTACCCCGTCCAGGGCATCATTCGTATATTCCAGTTCCCCCTGAAGATCGATATTCGTTCCCATGGGCAGTCCGAGGATGGTTTTCAAGCCTGTCAGAGCAGACTGATAAGCGTTCCGCGATGCGATGATTTCCGGCTTGAGATTGGCTACGTCCACCTCCGCTCTCATCCTGTCGAACCCTGAGGCACTGCCTGCCTTGTATCTGCTGAGAACGACATTCAGGTTGGCTTCAGCCTGTTTGAGGGCTTCTTGCTGTACTTCTATCACGTTTTTGGAAAGTATACAACCGTAAAATGCGTTGACCGCCTGGTAGATAAGACTCTGCCGTTTGGATTCCAGATCATGATTGCTTGATCTGCAGGTTGCGTTCGCCAACTGAATTCCGGCAATCCCGGATCCGCCCAGGAAAAGAGGCTGTGTCAGCCGCACCCCGTAGGTAAAAACATTTTCCAGACCAAAAGAAAGCTGTACATAATCGGGCATCTGGGCAAATTCCGGGATAATCGGCGCCAGGGGAGAGAGCATGGGTTTCAGGAAGTTAGGAATGGTGCTTGTTTGAATTTTCCATGCATGGGACAGATTGGCACTTGCATCCACGGCCGGCAGGATAGCAGAATAAGCTTCCCATATGCCCGCCTGAGCCTTGGCAAGTTCCTTTTCCGCGATCCTGATCTCCGGATTCCGCTCGAGGGTCATATCCACACACTGGGCAAGTGTCAATGTCATGGTATCCTGAGCCATGACGGATGAACCCGTTAAAAGAATGACACTAAAAATCATCAATCGAACACTGCTCATCCGCTTCATAAAACCTCCAATCATGATTTTCTATATAGATATTGATACAGCTTTGATCTTTCTAAGCTTTCACTCCATTGAGAAACAGATCCATCAATTCAGCAGCTTCATCTTCAATAGTGTTTTTACTGCCAATAAAAAGTCGTTGAGAAATATAAGAATCGATCATACCGCGCAGCATCTTGGTAACGGCCTCAGGATCCATTTTCCTGATTACGTCCTGTTTCTGGCCGCGGAGTACCAGGTCCAGCAGGATCTGGAAATAGATCTGGTAAATGTCCAGTGTCATTTCATGAAATTTTTTATGCTCCTCACCGCTCATCAGTGATTTATCGGTCTGTATGAGTTTGAAAAAATATTCATGCTCTTGAAAAAAATGAAAATATGTAATGATAAACTTTTCAAAACATTTCATAAAAGACTGCTCGCATTGAACAGCTTCTGTCAAATATTTAAAAAGCAGGTCAGCCCGTTCCCGGATTATGGAGAAGAACAGTTTTTCTTTATTCTCGAAATAGAGATAGAGAGTGCCTTTGGATAAACCTACCTGTTCAGCAATATCATCCACCTTCACATTATGATAACCCTTCTGGGAAAAAAGCCGGAGTGCCGTATCGAGTATGTCCTTTTTCCTCGCCTCCCGTTCAAGCTCTTTACGGGATACGGATATTTCCTTAATTTCCATAAAGACCTCGTGAAATGTACTGATAAGTCATAAATTGACCCATAAGTCATTTTACGACGCTTAATTCAAAAAGTTGCAATAAAAAACATATATTTCCAGTTTTTGCAGACGAATTTTTCTTTGAATTTGTTTTTGATTTTATTAAACTAATACAAAACCAGTATCCATCGTTTAAACGACATTCGAGAAAGGGTAAATCCATGGCTTATACGTATCACGAACTGAAGGCTATGACAGTAGCGAAGCTCCGTGAGATCGCCTCCGGCATTGATCACGAGGCAGTGAAGGGGTACACTCAGCTGAACAAAGAACATCTGCTGAAGGCGCTGTGCACAGCCCTGGGCATTGACATCCATGAACATCATGAAGCTGTCGGTGTGAACAAGCTCACTTTAAAGCAGAGGATCAAGCTGCTGAAAACCGAGAAAGATAAAGCGCTGAAAGACCATGATATGAAAAAAGTCAAGGCCTTCCGGCTCAGGATAAAAAAGATCAAGAACCGCATCCGCCAGGCGGAGAAATAGATACCCAAGAAAATGTCATTCCTGTCCTGAATGTCTGAGGAGGGATAATGAAAATAAAAACAACTTTCGTTGTCCTTTTTCTTGTGATCTTCGTTTTACTTTTTGCCTTATGCACAAAAGGCAAGGTCAGCTCACCTCTTGAAAATGCCCGCCTCGCAAACGAGGGATTCAGGCGCTGCCTGCATTTCGTGGAAGGCTGGCTTTTTTACAGGGATCAGGAAAGCGGGCTCATACCCCGAAATCTCTCAAGGGACAGGGATATCTGGAACGCCAAGGATTGTGCTGCGGATAATTATCCATTCATGGTGCTGACAACGATGGTCACCGGAAAGGACTCCCTCTATCCTGTTATGTTACAGATGCTCGAAGCAGAAAGGAGCCTGACCTCCCGTATCGGTTCTCTTCCCGATGATTTCTCATTCTCCGGAAAAGGATTCGTTCATAAAAAGCCTGATATTCACCGCATCCTGTTCGGCGCATCCGAATATATCAAAGACGGTCTTCTGCCCCTGACCGAATGGATGGGAAAAAGTCCTTGGAGCGGCCGCATGTTCGAGATGCTGGACGACATATGGAAACATGCGCCCGTCGAGACACCCTACGGAGCCATCGTGTCGGAGAATGTGGAAGTGAACGGAGATATGCTTCAGGTGCTCTCCCGTGTTTACTGGATGACAGGGGAAGAAAAATACCTGGACTGGGCAATACGTCTGGGAGATTATCATCTGTTGGATCATCATCCTCTGAAGATGGAAAGGATCAGGCTCAGGGATCATGGGTGTGAGATTGTTTCGGGTCTGTGCGAACTCTATGCCACTGTTCACTTCGCCAGACCTGAGAAGAAAAATCTGTATCAGAAACCCCTGTATGCGCTTATGGATTCCATTCTGGTTATGGGACGGAACGAACATGGCCTTTTCTATGACTATTTCAATCCCATTACCGGCGAGCATTCGGAAACCATTGCGGATACCTGGGGATACACGCTGAATGGATATTACACTCTCTACCTGATTGACCATACTCCCCGTTACAGAGAATCGGTGCTGAAAGCACTTGAGAATATTCCATTTTATACAGGCTATGCGTGGGAGGGGGAGAGTGCGGATGGATATGCGGATGCAGTGGAAGGCGCTCTCAATCTGTACAACCGGGAATGGCTGCCCGAAACTGCCGGCTGGATAGACAGCCAGATCCAGGTCATGTGGGGCAAACAGAAACCGGACGGCATTATCGAGGGATGGCATGGAGACGGAAACTTTGCAAGGACAACTCTCATGTATTGTCTGTGGAAAACACAGGGCCTTGTGATCAGACCCTGGAGCAGGGACGTCTCATTCGGAGCAGTAATGAAAGGAAAAGATCTTCACATTGTTATAGTTTCGAAAACTGGCTGGGAAGGCGAACTTGTTTTCGACTGTCCGAGGCACAGTGTATATTTTAATCTTCCTCTCGACTGGCCAAGGATCAATCAGATGCCGGAATGGTTTACAGTCAGGGAAGATGCTTTCTACCGGCTTGATTTAAAACCTTTAAAAAAGAAGATAACCTGTTCGGGAAGGGAACTGACAGACGGGCTTAAACTGAGCCTCCTGCCAGGGACCCCGTTTGAAATTATGGTCAGGAAAGAGGATCATCCCTGAGGCAGCTCACCTGCTGGAGGTTATATGTTCAGGAAATTATTGCTTGTCACAGGAATTTTATTACTGGGAATGGCTATCCCTGTGTGCAACGGTCCCTCCCGGAACAAAGGGATAAAGAGTGATAAAGACCAGAGAATGGAATGGTGGCGTGAATCGCGGTTCGGCCTTTTCATTCACTGGGGATTGTATGCGATCCCTGCCGGTGAATGGAGGGATCAGACCAGCCATGCGGAATGGATACGCCATACTGCAAGGATCCCTCTCGAAGAGTACGACCAGCTGCTCGAGAAGTTCAATCCTGTCAAATTCGATGCGGATGAATGGGTCAGGATCGCAGAACAGGCGGGGATGAAATACATCGTT
>CAYXFJ010000214.1:5130-5372 GCA_964464265.1 uncultured bacterium | reverse complement strand
TTGCGGTCAGATAGCGCTGGACGATCGTTTGATCGGTACCGTACTTCTGTATCGCATAAAAAATACCGTTCAGTGCCATGACGATAAATGTCAGCCGGGTGAAATCGATATCGTAGGGGCCGAATCCGATTTTACCGTTTTCCAGTGCCGTTTTAACAACAGCCACAGGGCCGCCAGCTGGTACGAAAAGGAGAACGGCCAGACTGACCAGGAGGCCGATGAGGATCATGAATCCCTGAATC
>CAYXFJ010000214.1:0-5111 GCA_964464265.1 uncultured bacterium | reverse complement strand
GGTCAAAGGAGCTCTGATTCTTGGCATCATTTTTACAACGGTTATCGCAATGCCGAGAACCCATATGGTCATATAGATATTCGCACCCATCATCTGGGACAGAGCAAGGGCAAGCAGGAAAAAAACAGTGCCCATTTTTGAAAAATGGGCAAATACGAATGCAAGGGAGCCGTAAAGCCTGGCCAGAAAGCCGAAACGCTTTTCAAAATATTCATACGCGCTTATCCCGATCACTTTGCGGTAAAGGGGAACGATGAACCAGACCAGGAAGATCAGGACCACCGGGACCATCAGCCCCTGGACCAGAAGAATCCAGTTTGACTTATATCCCGTTCCAGGATAGGCCAGAAACGTGATGCTGCTGATCAGCGTGGCCATAATGGACATTCCAATAGCCCATCCCGGCATGGAACTTCCTGCCTTGAAATAATTGGACGTGCTCGTCTGCTTTTTCGAAAAGGAAAGTCCAATGCCAACGAACATCACTACTGAACCGATGACAATGATATAATCCAGCCAGTGAATACCGTGTTCACCCATGTTTGAACTCCTTTCAGAATATCTATTTCAGGGATTTTTTTGATCGCAATTCCAAAAATTCCAGAGCGGCTTTTGCAATATCTTCCGCACGCAAACCGAATTTTTTCAGCATTTGCTCGTTCGTCCCGGATCTCCCGAAAACATCCTTAACGCCGACACGCTTTACAGGTACGGGATAATTTTCACATACGACCTCAGTGACCGCAGATCCGACACCTCCGTATATACTATGATTATCCACGGTAACGATTATCCCCGTCTCCCTGGCAGCACGGATGATGGCGTCCTCATCAATTGGCTTGATCGAACCCATGCTGATCACGCGGGCTTCGATTCCCTTTTTTTTCAACAGGAGAGCGGCCTCTAACGTTTCACCCAAGAGATCTCCGTATGTGATGAACGTCATATCGGTTCCCTCCCTCAGCTGCAAGGATTTTCCCAGCCTGAAGATATAGCCATCCGGGACATATCTGGGCACCGGATCCCTCCCGATACGGATATAGACAGGTCCCTTGTATTCAGCCGCAAACCGGATCATGGCCCTGGTCTCTACAGCATCCACAGGCTGGAGCACCACCATGCCGGCTATGGCCCTCATGATGGCAATATCCTCGAGCGACTGGTGGGAGGCGCCGTTCTTGCCGACGAAGAGTCCGGCATAAATCCCCAGGATCTTCACGTTCAGATGAGGGATGGCGATGGAGGTCGTCACCTGGTCGCAGGCCCGTCTTGAGCAGAAAGCGGCGATCGTGGATGCAAAGGGTATCAGCCCGACGGTGCTAAGACCGGCTGATACGCCCATCATGTTCTGTTCCTGGATTCCGATCTGAATGAAGCGATCCGGGAAACGGTCCCTGAATGCCGTGAGCTTTGAAGCAGGATGAAAATCCGCATCCAGAACCACAATATCGGGATTTTCCTGTGACAGTTCCGAGAATATGTCGGAAAGTACGTCCCTGGGAGCTATATCCGCCATCCGGTTCTATACCTCCATCTTTGACAACACCTGATCGATCTCGTCATTTCCGCAGCCGAGATCCCGTAACGTCTCCTGAACCTGCTCTTTTGTAAAAGAGACCGAGTGGCTTTTGGCCTGATCCGCGACCGACTTCACGCCAAAGCCCTTGACCGTATGTGCGATGATCAGCGAAGGTTTGTTTTTAACCGTTCTGACCTCGTCGAACGCCCTGATAAGGTCTTTTACGGAATGACCATCCGCTTCCGTGACATACCACCCGAAAGATCTCCATTTATCCGGTATTGGTTCCAGAGGCAGTACACTGGACACACGGCCCGAAAGGGAATATTGATTGGCATCCATCACCGCGACCAGATTATCCAGTCCGAACTTGCTGGCGCTTAATGCTGCCTCCCAGATCTGCCCCTCATTGGATTCGCCGTCCCCGATCAGCACATAAACCCGGAACGTTTTTTTCTTGATCCGCGCACCAAGAGCCATCCCAACCCCTGCGGACAATCCCTGGCCCAGTGCGCCGGTGCTCATTTCGATACCCGGGCAGTGGCCAAGCTCCGGGTGCATCTGAAAAGGACTATCGATCTGATGAAGAGTGATCAAAGTATCTTCCTGGACGTATCCGACCTCGGACAACACAGCATAAAGAGCAGGGCATCCATGGCCTTTGGAGAGCACGAAACGGTCCCTGTCTTCGTAGCACGGATTCTCAAAATCGATATTGAGTTCGTAAAAATAGAGTACGGAAAGAATCTCGGCTATGGACATGGAACCGCCCACATGTCCCACGCCCGAATGAGCGATCATCTCGACCACATGGATGCGGATGCGGTTGGCGATCTCTTCGATTTTCCGGATATCTCTGGGTTCTTTCTTCATTTCCCTCTCATTGGGTAAGGTTTGCTTTTAACGGATCGTAATTCGGATTGACAGTCATTTCCTGGGCATTTACCGAACGGCGCCATTCATGCAACCTCTTCCTCATGGCTTCGGCTTTTTCCGGCATTTTGGAGGCCAGGTCCACGTTTTCTCCCACATCTTCCCGGACGTTGAACAATTCGATCTGATGGTCCAGCCCGTACAATGTCTCTTCAAACCATTCGATCAGCTTGTAATCCCCCTCGCGCACTGCGCCAGCGGGTTTGTATCCGAGATGATGGTAATGAGGATAATGAAAATAAAGCGCATCCCGCTCGAGGTTCCCGGACTGTTTGAGAAGTGGCAGCAAACTAAGCCCATCGATCGCATTTTTGTCATAAGGCACGCCGGCGATCTCCATAAATGTCGGGAACAGATCGCAGGATATCACAGGTACCGAATTTTTAGTCCCGGGTTTGACGACCCCTGGCCACCTGACAGCCAGAGGGACCCTCAATCCTCCGTCGAAAATCGTGGCTTTGCCGCCCCGTAAAGGAGCCTGATCCTGAAGCTGTTCCAGGCCGCCGTTATCCGAATAGAAAATGACGACCGTCCTGTCCGATAGTTTCAATTCATCCAGTTTAGCGAGGATTTGTCCTATTCCCGTATCCATGCGTTCGATCATGGCACCCATCACGGGATTATGCACGGGCAGGTCCGCGCCGGGTTTTGCCTCATATTTGGCGATCAGCTCTTTCTTCTCCATGAGCGGCCTGTGTACCACATGATGGGCTACGTAACAGAAGAAATGCTCATTCTGATGGTTTTCAATGAATTTGAGTGACCGTTCCGTTATCTCGACCGCATGATGTGCATCCGAGTCAGGATCCGTATCCTCTTCCGGTTTGTTATTTGTCAGCACCTCATCAAAGCCCTGGGACTCTGGATCAAAAGGCCTGCCCGGCTGGTAATTATAGTCGGGGCTCAGATGCCACTTTCCGAAATGCCCGCTCACATACCCTTTTGCTTTAAGCATTTCAGGTATGGTGATCTCTTCAAGGGGCAGGCATGGGGCCATTTTGGGAGTTGTCAGTTTCTGGTACGGGAAAGGGTTTCCTGGAATATAGTCCGTCAGGTGGAGGCGGGCAGGGTATTTTCCGGTAAAAATGCTCGCCCTCGTGGGGGAGCAGATCGGAGCAGCGGAGTATGCATCCGTGAATTGCATGCCTTCTCTCGCGATCCGGTCAATGTTGGGTGTTTCATAATAACGGGTTCCGTGATAACCCACCTGATTCCAGCCCAGGTCGTCTGAAAGGATGAAAACGATGTTCCACGGCTTCAGGCTCTTCAGGGCAGAACAGCTGTTCATCAGGGAGTACAGAAAGCCTCCTCCGGCTATACCCAGAGCGGCTTTGCCTGTACTGCTTAAAAACTCTCTGCGTTTCATGGGTGGATCTTCTCCTTGGCTTTTTTTCTCGTTTTATTTATGGAGGTCCGTCAGCCGTTCAATTGGCCGCTAAAGACCATTCATTATAAAGGAATAAAGACAGAACCATTACAAACAGAGCAGTGCTCTAATAATTTAGGATACAACTAACTTTTTGTCAAGGCTAATCTTTCTGCAATCCCGAGGATTCCTCCTATCAGCCTCCGGAGATGATGATCAGCAATCAATGAACGATTCCCGGATTTAATTTTTCATCCTGTATTGAGAAATAACCTCAAATTCACAGCCAGGGGTTGTACTCAGTTCCCCCCAGACCGTCATATTCCTGTCTTCCGCTGCTTTGATGACGCTCCACTGTTTTCCTATCAGCACCACGCGTCCCTGCATATCCCCAGTTTTACCGATAGATTTTTGAATGGTGAACATAGTTGAGAAAGATACCGGATCAAACCGGCCTGACTGGATCTTCCCCCTGGCCGTGTCATCCATGCTTCCCGGGGAACCGGCACTATTCTTCCCGCTGACAGCCCTGCCCAGAACAGAGTTATTCTCCACAACCGGCTGCTGCCCGTAATTATCGTTGAGATTCACCGTTCCCCCTTCATTGTCCTCCAGAATATTGTTCCTTATCACCGAGGGCATGAAATAAGAGAACCTGGACCTGAGATAGACCGCTGCTCCGCCCTCGTTGTGCATGATGACATTGTTCTCCAGTTCCATATAGGAGTCCACACAATCCACGCCGCCGCCCGAAAGATTTCGTACAATCCGGTTATCCGCGATACGTGCCCTTCCCTCCTTGCTCATCCGTATGCCTCCGACTCCGCGTCCAGGAGCCCAATTCCCGGCAATAAAGTTATTCTCAATAACCGGCTGCCCCAAACGCATGGTATAGATACCGCCTGCATCATCTTCAGAGGTATTCCCGAGTATCCAGTTCCCGGTGACGAGAGGGTCCGAAAAGTATTCAATATAGACTCCGCCTGCATCACCCCTGCCCCTCGCCTGATTGCAGGCGATGATATTGTTCCGGATCACAGGACGCGCTTCAAACGCACAGGAGATCCCGCCTCCGTTGCTGCTCCGTGTTCGCTGGATATCATTAACACCTGAAATGTTTCCCATAAGAATATTATTCTCGACCAAAGGCTGCAGCCCGCCCTCAAAACGGTTGGCCTGAACGACCGGCTCGGCAACTCCCGGCATCCTGAGCCACCCGTAAAACGCGATGCCTCCGCCGTTCCCGATGGAGGTCCTGTTGTTCGCTATAACATTGTTCCTGATCACGGGAAC
>CAYXFJ010000213.1:0-5377 GCA_964464265.1 uncultured bacterium | reverse complement strand
TTTACTTACAAAGGCGCCTGAAACGTCGTATACAATGATTTCTGCGTACCGGTTCGAGCTCAATTTGAACCTCATACCCAGGTCGGGTTTTTCTCGAGGACGGTACGCATTCTCGTCCAGAAAAAATTCGTCCGAGCTGACAATCTGAAAGTAAGCCGTATCGGAACGCACCACGTTCCAGATATCGACTGTTTCAAAGACAATGGCGACCTTTTCCTCATCCCTGTCTGTCACCATCCAGGTATTGACAAAATCCGGCCGGACCAGCGTCCAGACAGAAGGTACGAGATGCGTTCTCGATATGAATGCATCTGCATACTGATCATCCTGTGCGTAATTCTCGAAATAGGCGATCAGATCCCACTGCTCCACATCAACGGGTGTCATCAACTCAACTTCCACACTGTCTCCGGGTTGTATCACAGCCGGATTCACCCTGATCTGTGGATCCGGAGGGATGAGAGCAACTGCGATGACAGTATCTGCATCGCTATTATTGTAAAGAACCGTATCCCCGGTACTGGAAATCGTAACCTGATTGATCAGAGGGACATTCCACGGGGGCATAAAAGAATCCACCCTGCAGGTATAGAGAAACGCAACTCTCTTTCCCCGGGGTTCCAGACCGGCCACCTGCCAGAAAAGTGTGTCACCGCTTTGCGTATAGTTACCGCCCTGAAATCCGGTCAGTGTGACAAAACCCGGTAATATATCCTGGACCTGTATGTTCTCTTCAGCGATTTCACCGTGGTTGATAAGATTGACCGAATAGGTCACGACCTGTCCGGGATGCACGTACCAGGTGGAATCACCGCTGAGGACAACCAGCGAATCACCCTCAGCACGTTTGTACACGCCGATATCCGGCGGTATCAATGGAACATAGTAGCAAATATCCGATGCCGTGTTATTGGCCAGATGGGTGTCCTGATCGCAGAAAACTTCAGCATAGTTAACGAGCGGTTTCACGGACGGGAGCATGAAGGTATCCGCCACACAGGCATACACGAAAGTCTTTCTGCTGGTGTGAGGGGCAAGGCTTTCGAGGGTCCAGGCCAGCGTATCTCCTGCCAATTGATGAGATACCTGAGGGAATTCCAGAAAATGGAGCTCCAGCGGGATAATATCCCTGATACGGATATCGCGGGCCATTCTGTCACCCTCATTGACTACCGTGACCTTGTAGATCACCGTATCGCCGGGATGGACATACCACAGCGAATCCTCTCCTGAAACAACCAGAGAATCGCTGATCGCCGATTTGTATATGCTGAGATCCGGAGGGTCCGGAGGAGAATAGTAAACCGTGATACTGTCACTGTTGTTGGATGATACGACATCCGTTAAACATCCTTCTGTCACGGTTGCACGATTGGTGTAGGGTGTTAATTCATACTGAGCGAGGGTATCTGTAAATCCCTGATACACAATTTTCAGGGTATCTCCCGGTTCAAGCAAGGGGGAAGACCAGTAAAACACACCGTCCTGTACGACCACGGAGTCCGGTCCAGCAATCATGTCGTACGGTGCGAAAGCTTCTATCATTCTGTCGGAAACAATGATGTCCCGGGCGACCTTCGGCCCGTCGTTCATGACCCGGATTTCAAAGCGTGCTGAATCTCCCACTTCGAACACAGGCACCTGTTTACCTCCGATGGTCCATATCTTATCCGTGACCGCTGTTTTATCTATATAAACATCTGTTGGGATGAACGGCGCCCTGTACATACCTGAACCGTTTCCTGAAGCCTCATCCAGCTCTACTGTGAGCGATATCTTCCGGTAAGTGCTGTCCGTGCAGGGTTCAGGACTACGGTGTGCAAGCACATACCAGCTCTGCAGCATGCCGAAAATTTCGTCGTATATGGATTCGAGCTGTCCCGCACTGGGTGCATGATAATACTTGCCGCCGGTCCCTGGCCCCTCGGCTATCCTTTTAAGTGTCTGCTCTTCCAGCTCATCGCCCAGTCCTATCATATATATCGGGATGGTATCCTTCCTGGCCTCCTGAATGATCTCGTCCACAGGATGGCTCGAAAAATTATCGATACCATCAGTATAGGCGATCACCACTTTTCTCTGGGCTTGAGATGCATCCCTGCAGGTCCTTATCCCTGTGAACACCGCGTCATAAAGCGCTGTGAATTCTCTGTCTGTTGTGGGTTCGGATATGGTTTCGTTGAGCGCTGTGGAGTCGTCGGTAAAATCCTGGAAAAGCTTGACCTTTCCTGTGAATTTAATAATGGCGACCGAATCTCCGGGATTGATCTTTCTAATGAAATTCCTCGCCGCATCTTCAGCCACAAGAATGCTGTCGCCCATACTGTAACTGTAATCCATGATCATCACGACCGAAAGGCCGAATCCTTCGACGTTCCTCAACTCCTTGACCCTATAATCGGTTACGTCATGATCGCGGTCCGGAACGGTCTGCCCCTGAGCATAATAGAGCTCCCGTATGTTTTTCCAGATCTCCTCCAGACGTTTCCCGGATGCTGTGGAATCGTCCCCGGTCAGCCATTGATTTTTCTTTCCCAGGTTGTGGACATAGCGGCCGCTGTCATCCTGTACGGTCATCACGGAAATGACCGGATGGGGGAAATCCGGTTTTTCTCCCGCAATGCTGTCACCCTGAGTATAGATACGCTTGAAGTTCACATGGAAGGTCTTCTGCTGAGCGTAGGAGGATAGATGCCACGAAAATAGACAAATGGCATACACACCTGTCAGAGGAAAAACTCCCCGACAGTTATGAAGGCTTATTCGCATTTCCACCTCGACAGATAAGCAGTAGCTAGAAACAGAAAACGCCTAGGGGCTAGGCGGCTATTCAGCTATGGAATGGAAAATGCACAGGCCAGTAAATTATACGGCCAGCGTGTTCATGGACACAACAGGACCACATATGTGGTCCTGATTTGATCTGTTACTTTGCCGCTGGTCTTACCCCTAAGACTCTGAATATTAAACATATTTTTTTGAAAAGTCAAGTAAAAACATAACGTTTACTTCATTTTTCGTTTTAACCTCTCATAGCGGTGCAGAAGGCTCGCACGGCTCTGTTCTGAAGCAGCACCATACAAAGCTTCACCGATTTCCAGGTACTGGAAAGCCTTTTCCACCACTTTCATTGCATCCGCAGGCGCCCGGACCCTGTGTTCCAGGTATTTCGCCAGCTCTTCGAACGGTTTTATGGATAATGGCCTTGATAGCATGCGGGTCCATACATCTGCAGCCTGTTCCCAGCGTCCCAGACGTTTGAATGCATATCCCAGCAGATCCTGGGCTTCATATCCGGTTCCCTGGTCTTCGCTGCACTCTATCCTCTTCAGGCATCCCACGGCTTCATTATAGAGATTCAGAGCCATAAATGCCCTGGCAAGACTCAGGAGATCCGCCGGATGCCTGAGAGTATCACCGCTTCCGAGATAAATATGTCCGGTCAGACCTGCCGTGGCAGCCAGCGTAAGAATATCCCACCGGTTATGGTTGAAGACAGCCTCCATGGATTTTCCGTTCCCTGTACGCAGATAATCGAAATACAGTCCGGGTATCAGGAATCCGGGCACATCGTTCTCACGGTTGAAACCCAGTACGGAACGCTCCACGTTCACCAGGCTGCAATCGCTCAGCCGCCGGCGCCAGAGGCGCCGTACGGTAAAAAGGAGATCCAGATGAGGGATGTGAGGATCCGGCGGGTCCATGCGTGAGAGTATGAACCGCGAGACAAGCAGGTTCATGTCGAAGGCTTTGCCGTTGTAGCTGACAATCCCGTTAAACTCATCGAGACGCTCCTTTATTGCACAGAGCAGGGCGGGTTCTTCATTATAGTCCCGCATGAAATACTGTTCTATTCTGAATCCCGTTTCGGTGAAATATCCCAATCCTACAAGGAAAGCGACTGTTCCGGTACCGCCGGCAATGCCGGTGGTCTCAGTATCCAAAAAAAGAAGACGGTCCGTGGGCACACTGGAAAGGCGGGCATCCTTTCCGAGCACATGCAAAATACAGGGATCCATATTTTTAAACTGGACAATGGACACTTCACCCTGCCGGTGGTTCTCCGGATATTCGGTATTCGACTGAAAGCAGGAACCGCATGAGTTGCTTATTGCCGTACCAGCGACGAATTGATTTATGTCCCTCTCCGAACCTGCCGCAGTCTGTTTGCCGTGGGCCAGGGAAGACCTGAGATTGTCCAGCTGGCTTTTAAGATCCATCCTCTTTCTCTCTTGACCTGATTTCATCGATCATTTCATAAGCATACCGCATATGCGGTATGGTGATAGATCCGCCCACAACGAGCGCGATGGCGAGCGTCTCATTGAATTCAGCGTCACTGACCCCTTCCTCTGCACAGCGGATCAGATGGTAGAGTATGCAGTCGTTGCAGCGCATCACCAGAGAGGCAACCAGTCCCAGGAGCTCCTTCGTTTTCCTGTCCAGTGTCCCTTCTTTGTAAACGGAATTATCCAGAGCAAAAAACCGTTTGATATCCAGGTTGTCCTCCCCGAGCATGCGGCTGTTCATCTTTTCCCTGTATTCCCGGAAAGCATCCAGTTTGTTGTTCCTCATGGGTTCTCCTCGTTTAGGGGGCAGTTGTCCCCGGTGCAGGCCGTACTGAATCTTTTTGGAATAATGTATGTTTTTCCGCTTCAATTATCAACTGCTTTATCATTTTCCTTTTCATCATAAATGCCAGCCGGGATCCCCCCGGGCATCAGGGTCAGACCGGATTGTTCAATATCCGCCCGAACTATTATATTTACTATTTTCATTTATCATCCGCCCGGACCGTCCATCTTCACCTTTACCATATCCCGGGTGTGTTACAGACAAGACACCTTGCAGAAGGCTTCTCTTAAAAAATTTTCGGAAAGCGCTTGAAAAAGTCAAACCGGATCGCTATTTTTACCTGAGCCATCCATAAAACCGATAAGAAAGGCCGAACCATGCATCATGTTAAAAATCTGCTGATCCTCTGTCTTTGGACCTTTGCGTGTTTTGTTTTCCGCTGTACAAACCTGTCTGAAGAGGGAATTACTAAAAAGGCGGACGGTATTCACCAGAGAATCCTGATCGTGGACACTCACTGTGACACACCGATGCGCATGGTACGGGGGGACTTTGATATTGGCATTTACCACGAGCCCGGTAAGAGAGGAAGCGGAAGAATAGACCTTCCCAGGATGGTCCAGGGAGGATTGGACGCAGAATTCTTCGCCATTTTTATCCCGCCCGGCAAACTGGACAGTGAAGGTTACGGCAGAGCGGGTGCGCTCGCTGATCTGCGATCACAAGACCAATGGCGCGCGCTGGCTGGAGGTCGCGGGCTCGATCCCGCCGGATGCCTCCAGATCGTTGATGGCTCGAAGGT
>CAYXFJ010000212.1:0-5410 GCA_964464265.1 uncultured bacterium | reverse complement strand
AAAGCATTTTCTGCAGTCTTCAATTCCCCAAGTTGCATGGAAAGCATACCACCTCTGTAAAGGCTTAAGAGTACAAGGTCGCTTTCCGGATAAAACTGGGGGATCCGCAGGTAAGAGGCCCGCGCATCCTCCAGTAAAACACGTTTTTCAAAACATTCGGCTATACGGAACTGGGCATGATCCAGCATAGCGGCATTCGGATATCTCAGTATCAAATGGAGATAGGATTTTTGCGCAGTCTCATAATTCCCCATGGCAGTCTCGCATTCCCCGACCAGGTACAGTGCATCGACCGCCTTAGGGCTTGAGGGATAATCGCTCACAAAGCTTTCAAACTGCATCCTCGCAAGTTCGTAGAGTCCCTCATTATACAGCCTCTCACCATATTCAAAATCCGTTTTTTCCTGAGATTCCTGTGCCATACAGTTACCGATGAGCAGAATCAGGAAGACGGATGCAATCTTCCATTTTTGATCATGAATACGTCTCAGGATGGATAGAACTGATTTCATTTTTCTTTCCTTTCACATCCTCTTCATTTTGCAGGCTTGACAATGAAAAACCCCATCTGCAAATACAGACAGGGTTTTTGGGCAATTTTTCCGCATGTTTATCAGTTCTCTTCTTTCTTTTTCTTTTCCTCTTCCAGAAGTTTTCTCAACCTGCGCATTTCATCTTCTATGCGCTGCCGCTCTGCCCTGATTTTTGCCAGTTCGGATTCTGCATCTTCAGTCTTTTTCTGACCGGACATGAGTTCCTCCAGCGCCTCTCTTCGGTCCTTCGCTTTCTGATCGAGAAGCGCTTTCTCAGAAGAATGCCTGGCAACTGGAAGAATTGCAAACCGTGCACCCATTATTCCGCGCCATGAAGGATAATTCGGGAAATCCCGGGGAGGCTCATCAAGACCGGTCCCTTTGTATGAAGATATATCGTCTTCGGTAATCAGTTTCAGATCAAAACCCATTTCAAAGGATACCCATGGATAAGGATGATAGTATATTCCTGCAGTTAAATAGGAAACATACTCCCTGCTGTAGGCTGTGACCGGGGGCTGGCTTAAAAAGTATCGGGCATTTATCTCACCTGAAAAATCGAATCCTCCCATCGGATAAAAGATGCCAAAACCTATCAACAATTCAGAACTCATGGACTGGGGTTTTGGAGCGGTCGGAAGGTCTGTGAGATCCTGTCCCACATCATTGTGATTGAGATAACCCAGATTCCCATGCAAAGACCACCCGACTTCAGGAAAAACAGGATTGTTGTAATACGAGACCAGACCCGTCACACCCACTTCCAGGGTCCCCGCTGAGTAAGGTTCATAGACAATGTTATGGACCCTTGCAGTGGGAATTCTGGCCGTAAGCATCCCTCCGAAAACAAAAGCACTTTCAAGAGGACCGAAAGATCCTGCCTTCACCGATAGAAATATATCGTCAGGTGCGTTCGCTGACCCTTGCCAGAAATTTCCGCCCTCTCTGTTAATGTCCTGATAAATAATGGGAGTGAGAGACAGCTCCAGATTCGGACTGACGCCCAGGTTTAACGAGAGAATGCTCTGGACATCCCATAGAGTATACGCATTCCCTCCTGTGAAACTCGCCACCTTACCGAAATACCGGAATCCCCAGTAAAGATCGAGGAATCCTTTGGGCATCACTTTTGCCGACCGGACATAAATCAGCCCGTTGCCGCCCAGGGTCGCCGATCCATAGACCGGAACCATGCCGCATAAAAACAGAATAATGTACAGGATCCTGCGAAGCATCCTTTTTCCTCCACGTATTAAAATCCCCTAAGGCCGTCGGGCTTACTGTTTTCTGTACTTCTCTGCTATGAGACAGTTCGCCCTGTAAAGCGATTCAAAAGTACCTGCATCCGTCCACCAGCCCTTAAGTATGTCGTAGGTCATTTCGCCCCTCCGGATGTAGGTATTATTCACATCGGTGATTTCCAGTTCCCCCCGTTTCGATGGTTTCAGACCTTTAACGATCCGGAAAACCTGACCATCATACATATAAATGCCTGTAACTGCGTACGGAGACTTTGGACGTCTGGGTTTCTCAACAATCTGGACAATATGCCCGTCCTTTAGCTCTGCAACACCAAATCGATTCGGATCATCCACCTCCTTCAGCAGTATTTTGGCACCACGTTTTTGTTTCTGGAAATCCTGAACAGCCTGTCTGATGCTTTCCTGAATGATATTGTCTCCGAGAATTACTGCGATAGGCTGTTCATCTGCAAAATGCTCGGCAAGACTGAGTGCCTCGGCTATTCCGCCCTCTGCCTCCTGAAAAGAATAGTGTATCTGTTTCAGGCCGAATTCTTTCCCGTTACCCAGAAGTCTTAAGAATTCACCGGCATAATTTCCCCCCGTCACGATCATGATTTCATCTATCCCTGCGTTCACCAGTGTTTCGATGGGATAATAGATCATTGGCTTGTTATATATGGGAAGCAGATGCTTGTTGGTCACTTTTGTCAGAGGATAGAGGCGTGTTCCCAATCCTCCTGCCAGCACGACACCTTTCAATTCTCTTACCTTCCCGGTTTGTCTATCTTGACAGATATTCCTGAGCAATGGCAATGAAATAGACGATCTGTGCTAGCACTGTCAACCGCGAGATAAACTCAAAAAACCTGGAGATCCAGTAAAAAGTGGTCCCCTTTACAATGACAGTGTCATTGGGTTTAAGCGTAGGAATGAGTCTGATGTCCGCGGTTTCAAGATACTTTTTCACGTCAATATTGAAAACGACATTTCCCGCACGGGGATCACTTCGGACAATCTTGATACTCGAAATCTTGCCGGACTCCGTAGGTCCTCCTGCATAAGAGAGAAGGCTGATGAGATCCGTATTGTTCGGGACCATATACTGGCCAGGTCTCAGAACGAAACCCCAGACATTAACCGGAACGAGAAGTTCGTTCTCTGCCCCAAGAAAATACTGGGCTGCACGGTTGCTCCTGGGAGATACATCCTGCTGAGCGTAGATACCGGATACAGTCAGCAACAAGAATACAATCACAAACAGAAATCTCGTTTTTCTCATCACCACCTCATGTCAATCGCACGCAGAACAATAAAAATATTCGATGCACCATAATGCATATAAAACATAATCATTTTCATATAGATAGACGCAAGTCAAGATAGTAAAAAAGCATGGAAATAGCAAGAAAAAAGACATCCATTCCGACACTGCATTTCAGTCAATGTCTGTCTGCAGATGCCCTTTGCCAGGTTATCTGTTAAATTTTGCTCGTATCGTAATTCAGACTTTTTCCCAATGTATGGTAGAGTTGATCGTAGTCGAGGCCTCTGGTCATCTCTCCGTTCTCAACTATGGATATAGTTCCGGTTTCCTCTGAAACCACGATGACCAGTGCATCTGATTCTTCGGACATGCCGATTGCAGCTCTGTGGCGGGTTCCCCATTGATACTGAAGTCTTGGATTTCTGCTTAAAGGAAGTATGCATTTTGCCGCTTCGATAATGTCGTTCTGAATGACAATCGCGCCGTCATGAAGCGGTGACCTTGGATTGAAAATCGAGACTATCAGAGGCTCTGAGACTATGGACTGTATAGGGATTCCTGTTTCAATGATGGGCTTGACACCCGTATCCCTTGCCAGAACGATAAGCCCTCCGTATCCTCTTCTCGAAAGTTCGAAGGTTGCCTTGCATATCTTCTCTACAACAATGCTGGGCTGTTCCTTGGTGAAATACCTGATAATACGGCTTTGTCCCATCATGGTAAGAACCCTGCGGAGCTCAGGCTGGAAAAGGATCACGAACGCAACCACCCAGACAGTGCTTAAGTTGCGGAATATCCATGACATGGCCTGCATTTGAAAAGCCTGTGAAAGCAGTGAAACAATGAAGATGAGAACCAGTCCTATAAACATCTGTACAGCACGCGTCCTGCGTACAATATGGTATAAACGGTAAAACAGATAGCTCACCAGAAGAATATCCATGACATCGATAATGCTCACTGTAAGAAAACCGATGCGGAAAAGTGTCAGGTTCATGAGTTGACCTTTCCGTATGGATAATACTCGTTGCAATAAAATACTTTCAACGGTTTCCCCCTCCCTCCTTTATCCTGTCCGCTATACGAATAACCTGGGCCATTTCCCTGACATCATGAACTCTCAGGATATGCGCACCGTTCAGTACACAAGCAGCCACTGCCGAAGCAGTTCCGAAAAGACGTTGCTCAGCCGGAAGCTGGAGCAGATTGCCGATGAACGATTTTCGTGATACGCCCATTAAAATGGGACAGTCCAGAATCTCCAATTCACGCAGTTTTCGAATAATCAGGAAATTATCCTGCCAGTTCTTACCGAATCCTATACCAGGATCGACCACAACATTTCGCCTGTCAATACCCGCATCCCATGCAGCCAGCACTCTCTGCTTGAGTGTCTGTATTATATCCTTCATCAGATCGTCATATACGGGATTATCCTGCATGGTCTTGGGTTCGCCTTTCATATGCATGAGGATCACTGGCACGCCAGCGGAAGAAACGAGTTCGGCCATCTGTGGATCGAAACGCATGGCACTGATATCATTGACAATGTTAGCCCCTGCTTCCAGGGCTTCACCTGCTACCTGCGCTTTCCTTGTATCGATTGATATCGGAATATCAGATAGGGTTCTCAGCCCCCTTATCACCGGCAATACCCTGTTCAGCTCTTCCCCGGTATCCACTGTTTCAGATCCGGGACGTGTTGATTCTCCACCGATATCGATGATATCCGCTCCATCCGCTATCATCTGTAAAGCTTTTTCCACAGCTTGTTCCTGGGAAGAAATCCGCCCTCCGTCATAAAACGAATCGGGCGTCATATTGAGTATACCCATGATATGAGTGCGCTCGGAAATTGCGAGTGTCCGTACGCCGCAATTCAAATAAAAGGCTTTTTTATCATCAGACATCATTTGATCACAGGATGCAGGGGTATTATTGGCAGAGCAAATCTCATCATCCGGTTGACCTGGACTTTGTTTTTTGCTTTCCCGGCGAAGTGTCCTTATGGGTGCTATCCGCCGGCTTCTTCTTGTTGTTTTTGGGTGTAAGTGTTTTCCCACTGATAATACAATCGATTTCTTCTCCGTCCAGTATTTCCCTGTCGAGCAGTGCTTCAGCCAGTTTATGCAGGATCTTTACGTTTTTCTTCAGCAGTATTTCAGCATTTTGGGAAGCGGTTTCAACGATGTGCTTTACCTCCTGGTCGATGATCACTGCAGTATTTTCGCTGTAATCGCGATGCTGAGTGATTTCCCTTCCCAGAAAAATCTCTTCCGATTTTTTCCCAAAGGTAACAGGACCGAGTTTATCACTCATTCCCCACTCACACACCATTTTTCTGGCAAGCTCCGTCGCCTTTTCAATAT
>CAYXFJ010000211.1:0-5432 GCA_964464265.1 uncultured bacterium | reverse complement strand
AAAAAATAGCCGCGGACATGTGATGCAAGGCAGCGACACGGGAATTATCCGGTTCCGATACAAATCCTCCATGAGGTTGGAGAGGGGAAATCTGTTTGCAGGTGTACAGATGAATTCCGTCGGGGGCAGGGGATCGGAAACCACAGGAGATGCCTTAACCTTTCTTTGTATTTTCTTTATACTTTGTCCGGGAAAGGGATTCATTCCCGGACCAGGGAAAGCACCGCAGGAATGAAAGGGATTCTGCTCAATGTTCTTGAGAATGGAGTTTTTCCTGCAACACGTATCGTGATCTTTCCACATCAGATTTCAATTATAGTCTTATATTCGATGGATAATCTATTTTCCGCTGTGTGACTCTGGATAGTCCGGAGGAAGGACGGAGATGGAAAAGACGGAACAGCTGGAACAGGAAAATATCAGGTTAAAGAAAGCGGTGGATGAGCTGACTGTGCTGACCGATCTGGCTGTTGCAGCCAGTTCTTCACTTGAAGTGGATCAAATGCTTCATATTATCGTTCAGAAGTCCATCAAGGCAGTCAAAGCGGAACAGGGTTCCATATCTCTTTTAACGGAACAGACGGATCAGCCTTTTAAAACATTGATCCGGCACATGGACAATTCCACAAATCTGATCACATGCAAGATCGGCGTACATATTACAGGCTGGGTTTTAAAATATCAGAAGCCCCTTATTATCGAGGACCTGGCCAGCGACAACAGATTTCAGGCAACGGAAAAGGAGAAAGAAGAGATCCGGTCCGTTCTGTGCGTCCCGATTCAGAGCAAGGCGAAGATCATCGGAATCCTGATCATGATCAATAAGAAGACAGGTGAACCGTTCAATCCCGAAGATTTGAGACTTCTTTCCATTATTGCAGCCCAGTCCGGGCAGCTGATCAGGAACTCCCAGCTTCAGGAAGATGCGATGGAGAGGAAGCGCATGGAGCAGGAGCTGGCACTGGCAAGACGGATACAGATCAGCCTTCTGCCCGATAAAGAGCCTGAAGGTTACCCGATAGAAACCGCTCATTATTTCCATCCCGCATCTCAGGTGGGCGGGGATTATTATGATTATTTTCCGATCGATGAAAACCGGCTGGGCATTGTGATAGCCGATGTGTCCGGGCATGGATCGCCCGCAGCCATGCTGATGACCATGGTCAAGGGCATACTGCATTCGATCACCCAAATGTTTGATTCCTCGGAAAGCGCGTTGACCGCTATCAACAGCATACTTGCACGTATCATCCCGAAAAATATTTTCATCACCATGATGTTTCTGCTTTTCGATTTTAAAAAAGGGATCCTCGAGTTCTCGAACGCGGGACATAATCCCCTCATTCATTACAGCAGGACTGAAAAAGCATGCCGCCTGTATTACCTGAAGGGTTGCGCTCTCAATCTCATGGATCCTTCCGTATTCAGGTCGGAAAGCGTTCCCCTGCGGGCCAACGATCTCTTCTTTGTTTATACCGACGGTGTGACCGAGGCTATCAATCAGAATCTGGAGATGTTTTCTGAATCGAGGCTCCAGGAAGCGGTAAAGACCGCGGCTGAAAAGCCGGTCACGGAATTGATCGAACACGTGAGAAATGAGATGCAGTTGTTTACCGGGAATTTAACTCCGGCCGACGATATCCTGATGTTCGGAGTCAAGATCAGATGAGATCTGTTCAAAGGGAGTTTGAAGGGAATATAGGCGCTTTGAACGCGGTGTCGGAATTCCTGGAAGACTTCATGAAGGATCGTGATCTGCATGAACGTACCGCTTTTGCTGTACAGCTCGCTGTGGAGGAGATATTTGTAAATATCGTGAAATACAATGAAGGTCCAATCCCTCCCGTTCAGGTCGGACTGGAAGCCGATGAAGATCGGGTGACCGTATTCGTCCGGGCAACTGGTGTGAAACCTTTTGATATCAGGCAGGTCAAGCCCTATAATACCACTCTGCCGGTCAGCATGCGTCCTGCAGGGGGTATGGGGATTCATCTTGTCAATACAGTTATGGACAGAGTGGGCTATCAGCACCATGATGGAATCACTGTAATCACGCTGGTGAAGAATGTGGAGAAGCGTCATGTTCAGAATCGAAGCGGATAAAAAGAATGTCCTGCATCTTCATGGACGCCTGGATGCCACCCAGGTTGAAACGGCCAATGAAGTCCTGGATCGTATTGAAACGTCCTGCACTCTGGATCTCACAGATCTAAATTACATTTCGAGCGCCGGTCTGGGAGCACTTCTCAATGTACAGAAGCGCATTAATCCGGGCGGACACCAGCTCAAACTTATCCATCTGACTCCGCATATACGGGATATTTTTGTGTATGCGGGTTTTGATCTTATCTTTGACATCCAGTGACAGGTGTGTCCAGTCAGACCCATACAGATCCGTTCAGCGTTCCCGATTTTTTCTTTAACCAAACCAACTTTTTATGAAATCAACTGTAATGATAAATGGAAGCGACGATATCGAGGTGGTCAGCCAGTGTCTGCACGGACGACCGGAAGCTTTCCGTGTGCTGGTCGACAGGTACTATAAAGTGATTTTCAATATTGCTTACCGGATTTCAAGAAATGTGCAGGATGCAGAAGATATCACCCAGTCCGTTTTCACCAAGGTCTTTGAAAAATTGCATATGTATGACAGGCATTACCGGTTTTTCAGCTGGATATACAGGATCTCTGTCAATGAAGCACTGAATCATGTTGAAAGGTACAGCCGGAATACAGAGCTCATGGATGATAAAATGGAGAGCAGCATTTCTCCGGAAGAGGGGGCATCCGGAAGCGATATCCGGGAAATGATAGACGATGCACTGATGGAGATGGAATTGGATTACCGTGTTCTGATCGTATTGAGGCATTTTCATGATCTGTCATACCGTGAAATGGCATATGTCGTTGATATTCCGGAAAAGAAAGTGAAGTCACGTCTGTTTGCAGCGAGACAAATATTGAAGGAACGCCTGATAAAGAAAGGGATCGATTTCCATGGTTGACAAAAAGATCCTTCAATGGATACAGAAAGCGGTGGACGGTGCGCTTTCTCCTCTTGAAAGCAGGAGACTGGAACATCACCTGAACCGCGATGAAGAAGCGAAAAGATATTATCAGGAAATGATGAAGCTTTCCCGGTCTCTGGAGAACATCCATCCGCTGGAGCCCCCTGAAGGGCTCAGGGAAAGGGTCATTGACAATATCAATCCTGGTTCTATACAGGTAAAGTCCATAAAACCGGAACACTCGAAGCTCAGGGAATTTTTCGCCCTCCGGAACCTGAGGCCGGCTCTTGCCTTCGCTGCCGGGGCAGCGGTGATGCTCGTGATTGTCCTGGTCATGCAATCCGTGACAGAGAACGGTATCCTGCTGCCAGGATTCAAGGGAGCGATCGGCGTTCACAGGCCGGTGGAAGAAAAAATGATCGAAAGCACGCCATTCCGGAGCATACCCTTTGGAGGGACACTCACGGTTTATGAGCAGCCCGGGACGCTCCGGGTGGTCACTGACCTGAGAACCAGGCAATCCTGTGAAATGATCCTTATTCCGGATGAAGGCATTCGTTTTCAGAAGCTTGAAACAGGGCAGGATGGAGAACTGCTTTTAAAACAGGAAAACGGCCGCCTGTCTCTGGTTTCGTCTTTGTCCGGGCAGTTCACATTCGTGTTCCTTTGCAGCCCCGGGACGGACAGAAAAATCCAGGTGTCCATACAGTCCGGTGATACAAGATTCGATCATGAGATCAGGAGATCCGGGAATGAGGAAAAGAAAACGGGTGAAACCTGAACCAACTTCCCGCTGATTGTCATGTATTATATATAGCAGTCAAACAAATAACCTTATAATATAAAGAGGAGGACCAAAAATGGAAAAGCATGCCAAAAGAAGGATAGGAATGGGATGGATCGTCGGGGGATCCGTCGTTGCTGTCGGTATACTGGTATACCTGGCAGTTTTTTACCCCTGGCCGGCTGGTGATGATGTAAGGGGGACAATCGGGGGCGTCGAGAAGGCAGACAAATGGCGGTCAGAGCAGATCACGGACAAGGATGTGGTTCTGGGTGATTCAAAATCCGAATGGACCCACTTCTTCGGCACCGTGGAAGAACAGACCGATGCATTGAACCGGATGACCGATCTTGAAAAGGCCGAGTATTTCCGGAATCTGGAAGTGCTGCAGGCGGCCGCTCTGTTTGGAAGGATCAATCTGGACGCCAGGGCTGGATTGCTGGAGAAAATGGGACTGGAAAGAAGCGCCGCGCTACTGGAGGCCATGGGAGCCCTGGAGCGCACCAGCACACTGGCAAAACTTTCACCAGTGATGCAGGCTGAGGCTCTCGAGAAAATGACTTTTGAGGCGAAGGTGGCCTCCCTTGAGAAAATGACAGTAGCGAACAGGGCTGCGGTTCTCCGGGAAATGGCAGCTCTGGACAGGGCTGTATGCCTCCGTAAGATGGCCCTGGAAAGCAGGCAGGCATTTCTGGAAAAATGCGCAATACAGGAGAAGAGCAGAATATTGAACGACATGGAAAGACTGGATAAGGCAGCGGGTGCGCTGGAAGGGAGAGCGGCACTGGATAAGGCCCAGGCCATCAACAGGATGGAGAGAGTGGAGGCAGCTTACTGCCTCGATGCTATGGATGCTCTCGAGAGGAACTCCGTGATCAATAATATGGAAATTATCCAGGTTGCAAGAGTGCTGGAGAAATCGCAGGCAGCGATAGGCGCTGAAGCCCTGGAAAAAATGGATCTGGACCGCAGTGTGGCCATACTGGAGAACATGTCAGCTCTCGCAAGAGCCCAGAGAATCAACAGAATGGCTGTGGGCAGAAGTGCTGCGTGCCTTGACAGAATGGCAGTGGCGCTTGGTGCTGAAGCACTGGCAAAACTTCCACTGGATGCCAGGGCAGACATGATGGGCAGGATGCAGCTGGATGCCAGAACACAGGCACTGGAGGCCATGAGCATGTACCAGAGAGTTGCCACCATGAACCGTTTGCCTGAAATACAGCAGAAGGAAACCCTCGACAGAATGGCGGTCAAAGCAAGAGAGGCAACGCTCGAGAATCTGGTCACTTTGCAGAGCAGGGCTGCAGTCAAATAAAAAAATCAGTTCCTGTTTAACGGGATGAGGTGAAATCCTCAGGGAGAGGCGAGTCCAAAGGCTCGCCTCTCCCATGTTCATTTATACGGATAGCAGAAATAATCAATACCGTCACTATTTCCTGACACTGCAATCCTTTTGTTCCCGGTCCGTTTTTACGAGCATCTATTTTCATGATGATCCATTCACATCCGTTCCATGCAGGAGGATCCTTATGAGAGCCAAAGTCTGCACCCTGACAGTACGCATGTGTTGCATGGCTGCGCAGGCACTCTTCATCTCTTTTCTTCTGATGAATGGAACTCTCTTCTCCCAGGTCCCCCTG
>CAYXFJ010000210.1:4210-5496 GCA_964464265.1 uncultured bacterium | reverse complement strand
GTATTACTGGGCGGTGGTGAGCCAGAGAAGCTGTGGAAGGGAGTATGGAGGAACGAAAGTGCACAGCGGCAATTACCGGATAACAGGTTTTCAGGCGGCCGTGCTCAGAGGCCAGCTCGAGGCCTTTAAAATCAACGCGCCTGTCATGGACCGGAACGGTCTTATACTGGACATGGCGATCGACGCAGCTCCCGGCACCCGTTCCCTGCGCAGAAACCCGCATATTAAACGGCAATGCGGGTACTCCTACGCTTTCCTCTACGATCCGGATTTTTATGACGGACTCCCTCTGGAAGATTTCCGGAAGGCTCTCCAGGCAGAACTGGGCATTGAATTCGACACCATATACACGCCGCTCTCCCACAGCGAAGTGTACTATCCGCATACCAAAAAGCGTCATAAGCTCAACAGCTCCTATCTGAAAGCGATCACTCCTTCCCGCTGGAAGCTTCCTGTGGCCGAGGATCTTTTCCAGAACAGAGCTGTGGTGGCTCTGTGGCAGTTTTACGGATGTCCTCAGGACAGGGCGCATCTGGTCACAGATGCCATTGCAAAGATATATGAGAACCGGAAGGATCTTTTAAAAACATCCGGTAAAAAAGCACGGTAAGGGGGATGAAGGACAGAGGCCAGGAGACAGGTATTTTTTCGGAAGGTTTTATTGTCAGGTGTGATCCGGCATAAACTCTGGACCGCGCCTCAAACGGATGCGTGGATTGCGACACAAGCGCAGGAGTTTATAATATAGAAAGGAAAGCGTTATGCATTTGGAAGCGCTGAAGGTTCTGGTTCTGATAGCCGGGATTTTTACTGCATACGGGTGCACGGAAAAGAAGGATTCCGCTGTTTCACCGGAACTTGTGGGTGATACCTGGGCGGAGAAACTGGGATATCCTGCAGGGAAAAAAGTGCTGATCCTCCATGCGGATGATATCGGTATGTGTGCGGAGGCAAATGAGGCTGCAGCTGCCTTTCTTCCCGAGGACGTGATACAATCCGCAGCCATTATGATGCCCTGTCCGGCCGCGGAAGCGTTTGCCCGGTGGTATAAAGATCATCCGGGAGAAGATGTGGGACTTCACCTGACCCTGAACAGTGAATGGAAAACGTACCGCTGGGGCCCCGTATCCGATCCGGAGGAGGTCCCGGGTCTTCTCGACCCGGACGGATATCTCTGGAAGGACGTGATCGGCACTGTTTTTCGTGCAAAGCCCGAAGAGGTGGAAAAGGAGGTGCGCGCACAGATCGAGAAAGCGCTCGCACTGGGAATAAAACCGGGTCATATC
>CAYXFJ010000210.1:0-4190 GCA_964464265.1 uncultured bacterium | reverse complement strand
ATGGGTACCCTGTACGCGAACATCGGATTCACCAGAGCGTATCTGGATCTCGCTGTCGAATACGGCATACCGGCCATGGTGATCGCCTTCACCGAAGCGACGGTCAGCCAGTTCCGGGAGCAGGGGTATCCCATCACCGAAGAGCTGATCAGCTTTATCTCGGAATACCCCATGCCCAAACTTGATGATTTCCGGTCTGTCGAGGATGGCAGGACCTATGAGGAGAAGAAACAGAAATTTTTCGAACTGGTGCGTTCGCTCAGGCCCGGTATAACTGAAATCATCTTTCATCCTTCCTTGGAGACGGATAATCTGAAAACCATCACCAATTCCTGGCAGCAGAGGGTCTGGGAATCAACGCTCTTTTTCGACGGGGAAGTGAAGCAGTTTTTCGAAGAGGAAGGGATAATCTTCACGAACTGGAAGGAAATGAGGATCCGGTACAATCTGCGGCAGTAGCGCCTTAATCTGGCACTCGGATGGGAGTTATTTACTGATTCATGCATCTGTAGCGTTCCTTTTTCCTCCAGATTTCTTTTGAAGATGGGAGCGGATTAGTATGTTGACAGGCATCGATCTTTTTATCCTGATCCTGTATATGGTTGGAATACTGATAGTCGGTGTTTACTTTCAGAAGTATGTGCATAGTTCGACCGACTTTTTTCTTGCGGGAAGGGCTCTGCCCTTCTGGGCCATAGGCATGTCCATCGTGGTCACAGATATAGGTGCTCTGGATTTCGTGGGTCTTGGCGGTCAGGCGTACAGGTTCGGTATCGTTGTGGCAAATTTCGACTGGATCGGATCAGTCCCTGCCATGATACTGGCAGGGCTCGTCTTCGTACCCTACTACTGGAGGGCGGGAGTCTTCACCATACCGGAATACCTTGGAAGGCGGTACAACGATATCGTCCGGACCATCAGTGCACTTGTATGGCTGATATTCTATGTGTTCAATCTCGGTGTGGTCCTGTGGGCTTCCGGACTGATGCTGAGAGAGCTGATGGGCTGGCCCATTATGGTCTCCGTTGTTGTAACAGCGGTTATCGTTGGATTATATACGATTCTGGGAGGCCTTTCGGCCGTGGTCATGACGGACGTGGTGCAGCTCGTGATCATGTATGTGGGTGCCTTCGCGATACTCATACTCGGGTTCTGGGAAATCGGGGGATGGGGAGCCATGGTGGACAGGATACAGGCTCTGGGGCCGGATTTTGCCGATCACTTCACCCTGATCCGGTCTCAGGAGGCCAATACACCCTATCCCTGGAGCGGCATTCTCTTCGGTCTGGCGCTGGTTCTGGCCCCTGCGTATTTCATTGGCAATCAGACCATTGTGCAGCGTTGTCTGGGTGCAAGGACTGAATGGGATGCAAAAGCAGGCATGATCCTGGGCGCATTTCTGAAAATGTTCATCCCTGTCCTGGTGGTATTTCCCGGTCTTATCGCGCTCGCACTTTACCCGGGCATAGAAGATTCAGACCGGGCTTATGCCATTCTGGTCAAGAATATCCTCCCCCCGGGTATGATCGGTTTGTTGTTCGCCGCTTTTTACGCAGCCCTCATGTCCACGGTGGATTCTGTGCTGAACTCTACTGCCACTCTGTGGACTCAGGATGTTTATAAGAAACTGATAAAGAAAAATGCAGATGACAGGCATTATCTTCGGGTCGGTCAGATTTTTACCGGGATCCTCCTGGCTCTGAGTGTGCTTACAGCTCCCATCTCTGCCAGATTCAGGGGCATCTATATCTACCTTCAAACCCTGCTTTCGTTCATACAGGGGCCCATACTGGCCACACTTGTTCTGGGCATATTCTGGAAGAGGACGACGCAGTGGGGAGGATTGTCAGCTCTTGTCGGGGGGTTATGCCTGTCCGGCACAATGTATGTGTTCAAAGGGAGTTTATTCACAATAAAGGATCCCTTTCTGTACATTGCCTGGTGGAGTTTTCTGGGCAGTATCATCCTCGGAGTGACAGTCAGTTTACTCACCCGTCCGGACCCTCTGGAGAAGCTGCGCGGACTTGTCTTTGGTATGGTTCTGAAGGATGATGAACTGCAGGCAGCGCTTGAAAAGAAGATTGGAGGGAAGGGCAATGCTTAATTTCGAATGGTGCAGCAGGCTGTCCCTTGGATGGGGTCGTTTTCTGGTTATCCTGGCTTTTATCCTTCCCCTCATTTTCGCGCTGAGTCTTCCCCGGAAATACCTGTATCTGGGAGCACCCAATCAAAAACTGTGGCGGAATCTGAAGCTGTGGGTTTTTCTTCTGGTGCTGGCACAGGTCATGATCTACCTGTATTTTTAAGGAAAAACAGGTTTTTCCGGCAGGTGCCGGACTGAAAACGGAATACCAGGTAAAACAGAGAGAATAGAAAAAGTCCTTGACAATGTAAAGTGCAGTGTTTAAAATGATACAAACGATTGCATGCCATTGGAAAGCGGTCGTTGTGCCTCTTTTATAGATAGATGTCTAACCTTTCGAACGGTGAATAAAACCATTTTCAATTGGAAGTACGGATTCCGGAGGGATATCCCATAAAGGTCTTAAGAGAACGTATTTTATAAAGAAATGGGATGATGATAATTGGGATCAGGAGCGTATGTTGTTTTCGGACGGCAGAAGACCTCTCTCTACCGGAAGACACAGGATAAATAAAAGATAGTCAGAAGTCCCTGTGCAGGTTCGCTCGTTTTTCGAATTTATATACGCATAAGGAAAAGGAAGGTATCATGAAAAAAGCATCCAAGATACTGTTCTGGGTATCGGTTCTTTCAGCTTTACTTCCGTTTCTTCTCCATGCCGGAGTGACCGGAAAGATACGTGGGGTGGTAAAGGATGTCCAGTCCGGCGAGACCCTTCCAGGTGTGAACGTCTATGTCAGTCATGTCTGGAAATACGGTTCGGAATCCAGGCTTGAATCGGTGATCGGTGCTGCCACGGACATGCAGGGAGAATACGTGATCCTTCAGGTTCCCCCGGGCGAGTACACGGTGACCGCCCGCATGATAGGATATTCTCTCAATATCAAGCAGCATGTTGGAGTGAGTGTGGACCGTACCACTCTGGCGGACTTCCTGCTGAGCGCAGAAGTGCTCGAGATGGGGGAGGTGGTGGTGGTGGCTGAACGGGATATCGTTCAACTGGATGTGGCCAGTACGGAAAACTACATCTCCGAAGATGAATATCAATCCACGCCTTTTGCCAACAGGGTCGAGGATGTCATTGGCCTGCAGTCAGGTGTGGGCGGCAATATCATCGAGGGAGAGATCAAGATCCGTGAAGGCGATGCGTATGAGATAGGATTTCTGGTGGACGGCATGTCCATGGTGGATAACAAATTCAACCGGCCGGTTATTTCCATCAATCCGGGCGTGGTCGAAGAGATCAAGATCATGCGCAACGGATTCAACGCGGAGTACGGCCAGTCACAGTCAGGTCTGATCAATGTGGTGACCAAGAATCCGGGGGATCGCATCCATTTCAGCGTGGATTATCAGTTTGATCCGCCGAACCGGCCGCATTACGGCCGCAGCTGGTACGATCCCGCGAGCCGCTGGGAATGGCGCCTCATTCCGGATCAGTATGCGCCGGACACGCTTTTCCTCAACGAGGGAAGGGCGGGTGAATATAAATACTGGATAGGATGGGACAAATATTCCGAAAATCTGATGAATGACACGGACCCGAACAACGATCTCACTCCTCAGGAAGCGAACGAATTGTGGAAATGGCAGCACAGGCCTGTGGAGTACGGAAATGTCGCGGGACACAATGTGGACCTGTCTCTTTCCGGAAAAGTCCCCTTTATTCCCTGGAGGATGAATTTTCTTACGGGTATGAAATACGAGTACCATCCGTTTTCCCTTGCTCAGGCGAGAGACCATTACGATGAAAAGATCTTTAACCTGAAACTCGTCAACACGATAGCCTCTAACATGAAGGCAACCGTATCAGGAATGTATTCCACGGTGAAAACCGTGACGCAAGGCACATCAGACAGCGAGTGGAGTGAAGAGGACCGTCTCTCCTATGACGGGGGTGGTGTGGATCTTTATTACCGTTTCCGCAAACCTGTTCTCGACAGATACACAGGCATCCTTGGGCTGAAGTTCGTCCATACCCTTTCACCCAAGACATTCTATGAGTTCAATGTCAACCATTTCAACATTAAATGGAAGATCGGCCAGG
>CAYXFJ010000209.1:0-5500 GCA_964464265.1 uncultured bacterium | reverse complement strand
AAAGCTGTAGCAAAATATATCAGAATATCGCCGCGTAAAGTTCGAAAGGTCGTGGATATGGTTCGCGGGCGTTCTGTGGATGAAGCTATTAATATGCTGCATTTCACGCCGAAACGCGGATCCCAACCTGTCGAGAAAGTATTGCGTTCGGCCGTATCCAATGCTATGAACAAGGAAGCTTCTTCGAAGCTGGATCCTGAGGAACTCATTATCAAGGCAATCTGGGTGGATGAAGGTCCCATGATGAAGCGGTACAATCCGGGTCCTATGGGAAGAGCCAGCGTTCTCCGGAAGAAGTTTTGCCACATTTCGGTTGTCGTCACGGACGGAAAAGTTAAACAATAAGGTCGGAGGAATATTTGGGACAAAAAACCAATCCAATCGGGCTTCGTTTGGGTATTAACCGTACATGGAAATCGTTATGGTTCGATGAAAAGAACTTTGCCAAAAAGCTTGAGGAAGACCTTATGCTGAGGAAGTACATAGGCAAGCGTCTTCCCAATGCAGGTATTGCACAGATCGAGATCAAGCGTACTCCCAAGCGTATCACTCTTACCATCCATACAGCCCGGCCGGGTATCGTTATCGGGAAAAAGGGAGCAGAGGTGGACAAATTAAAAGAGGAACTCCAGAGAGTAACGGCGCAGGAAATACAGATCAATATTCATGAGATCAAGCGTCCGGAACTCGATGCTTTCCTCGTTGCCGACAATGTCGCCCGGCAGCTGGAATCCAAAGTGTCCTTCAGAAGGGCTATGAAGAGGGCGATAACGGCCACTATGCGAATGGGAGCGGAAGGCGTTCGTGTCGCCTGTAACGGGAGGCTGGGTGGAGCGGAAATGGCACGCAGTGAACAGTACAAAGAAGGCCGTATTCCACTTCATACTCTAAGGGCAGATATCGATTTTGCAAAAGCAACTGCTAATACGACGTACGGTACCATCGGCGTAAAAGTCTGGATCTGTAAGGGTGAAGTGTTAGGAAGCACCACCTGACAGACTGCTGCGCTGTGTGGATCAGATATGAAATTCAGGAATGACAGTAACTTATTTTTGGAGTAATTCTTTATGTTAGCGCCGAAGAAAGTAGCATGGAGGAAACACCAGAGGGGAAGGATGCGCGGAAAAGCCTATCGGGGCTCTACTCTTGCATTCGGATCTTTTGCGTTGAAGGCAATGGAGCCAGCATGGGTGACTAACCGTCAGATTGAAGCGGCCAGGGTCGCCATCACGAGACATATCAAGCGTGGAGGGAAGCTCTGGATCCGTATTTTTCCGGATAAGCCTGTGACATTCAAACCTGCTGAAACCCGAATGGGAAAAGGAAAAGGGACGCCTGAATATTACGTGGCTGTGGTCAAACCGGGCAGGATACTGTTTGAGCTTGAGGGCGTGACGTTTGATGTAGCCAAACAGGCAATGCGGCTGGCCTCCCACAAACTGCCGATGAAGACCAGGTTTGTTTCGGAAATGCATGGGGAGACTGCAGCATGAAAATGGAAGAGATCAAACAAATACCCCTCGAAGAACTGAAGATACGGTTGCAGGATCTCGAGGACGAACTATCGAATCTAAGATTTCAACATTCTCTGAGACAACTGGACAATCCCCTGAAGCTTCGCACATTGCGAAGGGATGCTTCCCGTCTGAGAACGGTCATCCGGGAATATGAACTGGGCATTCGTGAACAAAAGAAACCTCAGTCCTGAGGAGAGGAAGATGGCGGAAAGATCTAAAAGAAGAACATTTGTCGGAATAGTTGCAAGCAACAGGATGCAGAAAACGGTCACAGTTAAAGTTGAACGCCGTTTTCCCCATCCTCTTTATGGCAAATATGTCACCAAAACGTCCAAACTGATGGCACATGATGAAAAAAATGCCTGCAAGATTGGAGATAAGGTGCGCATTTCCGAAACAAGACCGCTGAGTAAAAATAAATGCTGGCGTGTGGTTGAAATCCTTGAAAAAGCAAAGTAATCGTCGTGTGGAGATGAGGTAATGGTTCAGCAATATACAAGATTAAACGTGGCCGATAATACCGGGGCCAAGAAGGTCATGTGCATACAGGTACTGGGTGGTACCCGGCATAGATACGGTTCCGTCGGCGATATCATCGTGGTATCCGTAAAAAGCGCTGTTCCCGGCGGAAGTGTCAAAAAGGGAGAGGTAAGCAAAGCTGTCATTGTCCGGACCAGGAAAGAGATAGGACGGGAGGACGGTTCCTATGTGCGTTTCGATGATAACGCAGTGGTCCTGATTACCGATCAGAATGAACCCAAAGGGACGCGTATTTTTGGTCCCGTGGCCAGAGAATTGCGGGAAAAACAATTCATGAAAATTGTATCCCTGGCACCGGAAGTGCTTTAAACTGGATGGAGTGTGAAGTATGAAAGTCGTGAAGAACGATACAGTTCTCATTATTTCAGGAAATTACAAGGGAAAGAAGGGAAAGGTTCTCAAGGTTTTCCCGGATAAAAACCGGGTGATCGTTGAGGGGGCTAACTTTATCAAGAGGCATACCAAGGCCAGCCAGAAGAATGCCCAGGGAGGAATCATAGAAAAAGAGGCATCCATTCATGTCTCCAATCTCATGGTTGTCTGTCCCAAATGCGATGCCCCATCACGACTGGGCAGGAAAATACTTCAGGATGGCAAAAAGATCAGAGTGTGCCGGAGCTGCGGCGAGATGCTGGTAACATCAGCTTAGGATGCAGAGGAGAAGACGAGTCAATGAAGCAAGAGAAATCCAAGACGGTTCCCCGTTTACATAAGCTTTATCATGACGAAATCGTGTCCTATATGAAAAAGAAGTTTGGATACAAGAACGTCATGCAGGTGCCCAGACTGGAGAAGATCGTTCTGAATATGGGTGTGGGGGATGCTACCCAGGATGCCAAATTCCTGGACGGCGCTGTTTCCGATATGACCATGATCGCCGGCCAGAAGGCGGTAGTCACCAAAGCGAAGAAATCTATTTCGAATTTTAAGCTTCGTGAAAACATGCCCATCGGATGCCGTGCGACTCTGAGAAAGACGAAAATGTACGAATTTCTTGACAGGCTGCTTAATGTGGCGATTCCCCGGGTGAGAGACTTTCGCGGTGTCAGCGATAACGGATTCGACGGAAGAGGCAATTACACCCTCGGAGTCCGGGAGCATATCATTTTCCCGGAGATCGATTATGATAAAGTCGTCAAGATCCGGGGGATGAACATCACTTTTGTGACTTCAGCAGACACTGACGAAGAAGCTTTCGAACTTCTGAAGGCGTTCGGGATGCCATTCCGCAGACGGGAAGGTGCATAGATCTGGTATTTAAAATGTGGAATTAGCAGGAGAGAATACTGTGGCAACAAAGGCAATGATTTTCAAGGCGAATCAAAAACCCAAATTTTCAACAAGGGCAAATAGACGCTGTGGCCGGTGCGGCAGACCCAGGGCCTATCTGCGAAAGTTCAATCTCTGCCGTATCTGTTTCAGGGAGCTGGCACTGAACGGGGAGATTCCCGGCGTCAGAAAATCCAGCTGGTAAGTCAGAAAACTTTATCTTTAGGAGTAGAATCGTATGTCGATGAACGATCCGATTGCCGATTTCCTTACACGGATCCGCAATGCATCCAGAGCGAAACACAGTAAGGTGGATATCCCGTCGTCCAACATAGTCAAGAGTATGACTCAGATCCTTCTGGATGAGGGGTATATTCAGAATTTTACGCTTGTAACCGATGAAGTGCAGGGCATTGTCAGGATCTATTTGAAATATGATGAGAATAAAAAGCCCGCCATTTCAGGTCTGCGCCGGATCAGCCGTCCCGGTTACAGACAGTATGCGGATGTGGATCAGATCCCCAGAGTATTGAACGGTATGGGGATTGCAATTCTCTCCACTTCAAAAGGAGTCCTTGTCAACAGGAAGGCCAGGAAGGATCATGTTGGCGGTGAAGTGCTCTGTTATGTCTGGTAGGTATAATGAACGAATAGGAGTTTTCCGTGTCACGCGTTGGTAGATTACCCATAAGTATCCCGAAAGGGATAGAGATCAGCCAGGACAACCATGTCGTCACAGTCAAGGGACCGAAGGGAACGCTTCAGGAGAAGATTCATCCCTCTATCGAGGTCACCATTGATAAAGAATTCGTCAGTTTGAAGCGGTCTTCAGATTCCCATTATTACCGCGCATTGCATGGGCTGTTCCGTACCCTGATCAAGAATATGATCATCGGATCCACGTCCGGTTATCAAAAACGACTGGAGATCGTCGGTATGGGATTCCGTGCCGAGCTCAACGGAAAAACCGTTGTATTCCAGCTCGGATATTCGCATCCCATTTATTTGATCCCTCCGGAAGGGATCACTGTTGAATTGCCCACACCCACTGTCATCATTGTCAAGGGAATTGACAAGCATCTGGTGGGGCAGATCGCGAGCAAGATCCGGTCGCTGAGGCCTCCTGAGCCATACAAAGGCACGGGAATCCGTTATGAAGGTGAATATGTCAAACATAAAGCCGGCAAAGCCACTGTTTAGAGGTTGGACCGGTTTGTGAAGAGAACCCCGAATTTGGAATGCATGGAATAGGTCGAAAATGAAACAACAAAGTTCTACACGAAAGCTGAGACGGGCAAGGATCAAGAAGCATATCCAGAAGACCGTTTTCGGTACACCGGAGAGGCCGAGACTGGCGGTATACCGAAGCCTGAGAGGGATTTATGCACAGGTTATCGACGACACTTCCTCGAGAACACTGCTCTCTATATCCAGCAAATCGAAACCGCTGCAGGATGCGGTCAAGCAGGCAAAAGATAATAAGGAAGTGGCCCATATAGTCGGGAAGGCCATCGGCGAAGAGGTTAAAAAACTCAAGATCGAAAAAGTCGTCTTCGATAGAGGCGGCTATCTTTATCATGGCCGGGTCAAAGCTCTGGCTGAAGGGGCAAGGGAAGCAGGGCTGAAATTTTAATGGGTTAATTCCTTAACAAGAATGGAGCCGAGGTTGGAGAAAATCAATCCAGGTGAACTTGAACTCAAGGAGAGAGTCGTTCACATTAACCGTGTTGCCAAAGTTGTCAAGGGTGGCCGGAGGTTCAGTTTCAATGCCATAGTTGTGGTGGGAAACGGAAATGGAATTGTGGGAATAGGAATGGGAAAGGCAAAAGAACTGACAGACGCAATTGCCAAGGGATCGGAAAATGCAAAGAAAAGTCTTGTCAGGGTTCCCGTGATCCATGGGACCATTCCGCATGAAGTCATCGGGAAATTCGGGGCAGGCAGGGTCTTGATCAAACCCGCCTCACCGGGAACCGGTGTGATCGCCGGCGGGCCTGTTCGTGCTGTCATGGAAGCCGCTGGTGTGCAGAATATTCTGACCAAATCCCTGGGATCCGAAAATGTTCAGAATGTAGTGAAAGCGACCATGGAAGGCCTGCTTCAGCTCAGGGATGCCCGCGGTATTGCCAGGGAAAGAGGAAAGACTCTTGAACAGATTTTTTAGCAGGTAATAG
>CAYXFJ010000208.1:765-5508 GCA_964464265.1 uncultured bacterium | reverse complement strand
TGACGATTATGAAGAGGTGGACGTCAAAGACAGGATCGTCCTGGTTTTCACGCATGAACCTCAGGAGAACGACAGTACCAGTGTATTTGACGGTAAAAAAATGACCGATTACAGCAAGCTTCTGGAAAAAGCGGTCAATGCGCGTAACCACGGGGCTGTGGGAATGCTCGTGGTCACGGACCCCAACAACCACCGTTTCTTAAGGCCGCCGAATACCTGGCCATCGCTCATGCGCAATGCTCCGAAGGATGCTGTGCCCCTGACCCTGGAAGAAAAGCAGGAGAACAAGGTCGTTGCCATGCAGATCGGCAAGAACCTGGCCGAGGCCATCATGAACGGGACCGGGAAGACTATGGAGAGTCTCCAGTCCCTCATCGATTCAACACTGAAACCCCAGTCCTTTGAATTACCCGGCAAAACCCTTTCATTTGAAACCCGGCTGGATTCTGACCGTTTGCCCACGAAGAACGTCTGCGGCCTTATCGAAGGCAGCGATCCTGTACTCAGGAATGAGATCATTGTCATAGGGGCTCATTACGATCATCTCGGCGCCCGCGGAGACAGCGCCATCTACCATGGAGCGGATGACAATGCCTCCGGCACTGCGGGGATGATGATCCTGGCAAAGGCATTCGCATCCAGCGGGGAAAAACCGAGACGCAGCATTCTCTTCTGTGCCTGGTCCGGTGAAGAGAAGGGGCTTTTCGGATCCAGATTCTATACGGGAAGTTCGCCGCTTTTCCCTCTCGGGAACACGGTCATCAATCTGAACCTGGACATGATCGGAAGGAACGATTCAGCCAGGGTTGAAGTGTCCGGCCTTCTCTCCAGTGACACTCTGAAATCTTTCCTGGACATGGCCAACGAAGGAATAGGGCTCAAGATCGTGGAAGGCAAAGGCATAAGCGGAAGCGATCATGTTCCCTTTTACCAGAAGAAAATACCTGTTCTCGCTTTCCATACAGGTACTCATAAGGATTATCACAAACCCACGGACACAGCCGACAGGATCAATTATAAGGGCAGCGAACAGATCTGCAAACTCGTTTTCAGGCTGGCGTGGATGCTGTCACAGGACAGGATCCGCCCGCCATTTGCAGAGAAGGGGAAATGACCCCCACCCATGCATCAGGAGACCGGAACCGGAACACGCTTGAACAAAAAAAGGATACAGATCATGAAGACCATGCATATCTTATGCGGTTCAACCCTTTTCCTCCTCTGCGCTGTTTTACCGCTCGAAGGACAGAGCATCCCTCTTAAAGGAAGGGACACCATCACTCCCGAAGAGATGAAGGCACACATGGCCTATCTTGCCTCGGATGAAATGAAAGGAAGGAACACGCCGAGCCCGGAACTGGATTCCTGTGCTTCATACATCGCACGGCAGTTTGCATCCTACGGCCTGAAACCTGCATGCAAGGGCAGCTACTATCAGATATTCAACACCCTGAAAACAAATCTTTCAAGCCCCAACACGTTCGCACTCATTACGGCTTCGGGCAGGTCCGGTTACCAGCTGAAAGACGATTTCGTCCCGCTTGCTGAAACAGCGAACAGGAAGATCGAGAACATCCCAGTTGTATTCGCCGGATACGGCATCACAGCCACGGAGTACAGGTACGACGACTACTCGGACATAAATACCCGGGGGAAAGTGGTTTTCGTCTTCACCGGAGAACCTCAGGAGAAGGACACTTCCAGCGTGTTCAATGGCAGCGAAACAACGGATCACAGCAAGACCGTTATCAAGATCGAGAATGCTATCCAGCATGGAGCTGTGGGCATGATCCTCGTACAGGCACCTTCACGGCGTTTTAACCGGCCTCCCAATTCATGGCCCTCTCTGATGCGCCTGGCACCAAAGGATGCAGTGCCCCTGACCTTCGAGGAGAAGGCTGAAAACAAGATCGTCTGTGTGCAGATCGGAAGGGACCTGGCTCTTGCCCTGCTCGCTGATACAGGCAATACACTTGAGGATCTGTACAGCCGGATCGATCAAAATCTGACTCCCGTTTCCTTCGACATTACAGGCAGGACAGTGACCATCGAAACACAGCTCGATGCAGAAAGGACTCCCACAACGAATGTTGCCGGGCTCCTGGAAGGATCAGACCCCCTGCTGAAAAATGAGATTCTCGTGATCGGCGCCCATTACGATCATGTGGGTGAGACCAATGGAGTCATATACAATGGCGCGGACGACAATGCCTCCGGCACATCAGGAGTGATGGAAGTCGCGGAGGCCTTTGCATCGAGTCCTGTAAAGCCCAGACGCTCCGTCCTGTTCATAACCTTCGCGGGCGAGGAAAGAGGCCTTTTCGGTTCCAGATATTACACGGGAAACCCCCTCTTCCCTGTTGAGAACACCGTGGCCATGCTGGATATGGATATGATCAGCCGGAACGATTCAAATGAAGTGGCCATTGTTGCGGCCGGGTCGAGCCCGGACCTGAAAGCGGTCAACGAAAAGGCCAATGAAGGTGTGGGTTTAAAGCTATTGTACGATTCGGATGCTTTCTTTTACCAGAGCGATCACTATCCATTCTATAAAAAAGGCATTCCGGTACTTTTCTATTTTGCGAAAGACCACCCGGATCTTCACAAGCCTACAGATGATATTGATAAGATCATACCTGAGAAAATGGCCAGAATAGGAAAGCTCGTTTTTTCCACAGCGTGGATCGTGGCAAACCAGGAGGGAAGACCGGATTACGTGAAGACGAGGTGAAATACCGTCATCTTTGCGCTTTCCCCTCAGAACTGCTCATCGTATTTTGTCCACAGGAAATCCCCCAGATCCCACGCCTGCCCGACGACACGGTCACCCCAGGAGATGCTGTACTGGGTTAGAAAAGCAACAGCCCGTGAAGGATTTTCCCTGAACAGGGCAAGTGCTTCCCTTTCGACTTTCGGCTGTTCCGCAAAGAGACCGGTCTGCATGGGTTTCCAGACAGCTTCCACGTCCTTCCGCATATCCCCCCATCTCTGAGCAGCCAGGGTTCCGAGACGGTTGAAAGCCCACCATGCGGATTCGCGGTTGAAACCCCGGGTACGGGCCGGAGTTTTATAGGGTTTCGATACGTCTGTAATGGAGCAGTGCAGCGGGATATAGATGGATGTGGCCACATTGTCCCATGCAAGCCAGACCACACCTCCGATCTCATCCGGTACCCAGTCTCTGGACTGTGTTATGGTGGCGTACATCGTGTACCACCGTGCTATTGTTCTCTCTCCCCTCCATCCCCAGCCGCCGTTTATATTGAAGATTTTATTCATATCGTATGGCATGAAGGGATTGGCCAGCGGTGATATGCGGACCTTTCCATTTTCATCCGTATCTGTGATATTCTTGATGAAATTGTAGTCGGTTCCCTCATAATAATCCTGAAAAATGCTCACCAGCTTGTTGAGGGAAACCAGCGTATCCGGTTTTACTGAAAAAGGAAAGTTTTCAGCTTCAGCGTTGAGCTTCACGGAGGGCGCAATCAGGCTGAGCACCCGCCACTCTCTCCTTCTCGAAGCGAACGACGTGCGCGACTCCGGCGCATAAACATAACAGAACTCGAAGGGCGTCCCGGGGGACCACCACCCGCTGTCCCGTGCAGTCTCATAGACATTCTCTGAAGCGAGGTAATAATCGGGATTGTTCAGATTCAGCGTACGGATGCGGCTGGCGTTGGCATTGACCGAAACATGGTCATCGGGCACCCTCTGTGCAGCCCAGACTGCACCGATCCTTCCCTTTCCGGGTCCCAGGATTTCGAAATGCCAGACCTCCCTGGTATCTGCAATGGTCAGGCATTCACCGCTGTCATTATATCCGTATTCCCGGGTAAGTGTATCCGCAAGCAGTATAGCCTCCCTTGCTGTCCGGCATCTTTCGAGCATGAGCTGAACAAGCTGCTGACAATCGATCAGGCCGCGTTCAGACACCAGGGACTCCCTGCCTCCAAAAGTCGATTCCCCGATGGCAAGCTGGTGTTCGTTCATGCAGGGATAAGCTGTATTGATGAACCCGTAAGTATTCCTGACCTGAGGGATTTCCCCTGTGGGAATGTTTTTATACGCAGGCATGGCCTGTGAATCGTCATTCACGCGCTTGACCAGAAGGAGTTTGGAACCGGCTGCATACTTCTTTGCAGGGGTGATATCCAGCCATCCCCGCGTTCTGTGACTGTCACACGTATGGGAGGTGTTCACAGATCCGTCCGCCGAAGCCTTTTTGCCCACGGTGATGGTGGTGCATCCGTCCGGAAAACCATCCACGCAATCCGGTGGCTCCTCAGCATGTGCGAAGGGATAACTGATCATCAATGCAATGGCAAAAGGCCGCAAAATCCTGGTGTGAAAATGTTCCACTGTCATGGAATTTATCTCCTTTCATCTCCGTTTTTCTTTTCTCATCAGAGCATCCATCGCTTCGCGCGCCTGTTCCACCGTATAACATTCGGCCATGACAGGAATGCCCTTTCTCCTCAATTTTCTCATGAATGCGGGGACCTGCGGCATGACCAGACCTGTTTCATCCATCAGCTTTTCATCCTGGAATGCCTCCGCTTTGTTTCCATAATATCTCAGCTGTCCTTTCTCCAGCACAGCGACCCTGCTGGCAAGCCTGGCGACCAGTTCCATGTCGTGGGATGCAAACACAACGGTTCTTCCTGTACTGTGATAAGACTCTAGAATATGCTCGACCTGTGCAGCCCCTCTCCTGTCAAGTGCCGCTGTCGGCACTTGACA
>CAYXFJ010000208.1:0-755 GCA_964464265.1 uncultured bacterium | reverse complement strand
TAGCACTTCGGGTTCCATGGCCAGTATTCCGGCAATAGCCACTCTGCGCTGCTCCCCTCCGCTCAGGTGGAAGGGGGAGCGACTGCCGAACATCTCTTTATCCATCCCCACCATGGAAAGCGCCTGTTTCACCCGCTCTTCTAAGAGAGCTCCCGACATCCCCCTGTTCCTGGGTCCAAAACTCACATCCTCTTCGACCGTCTCCTCAAACAGCTGATATTCAGGGAACTGAAAGACCAGGCCTATCCTTTTTCTCTCTCTCGTCCATTCCCTGTCTCCCCGGATAAGCTTACCGTCGAAAAGTATTTTCCCGGATGTGGGTTCAAGGAGCCCGTTCAGATGCTGTAAAAGTGTTGTTTTGCCGGATCCTGTGGATCCGATAATCGCAACGATCTCTTTGGAGGGAATGTCGAAGGAAATATTTTCAAGAGCCCTGTGTTCTCCGGAAATGGGAGAACGGTAAACATAGGAAAGATTCTGTATGGATATTTCCATAAATCCCGGCTGTACCTGAATCTCTGTACTGAACATTCTGACGGAACATGCCCGCTGAAAAAAGGCCCGCTCAACGTATCCTTTTTCCTGCAGGATATCCGCCGGAGCAAGTATCCAATATAGGAAAAGGGAAGTTACCGAGTCAAGAGATATTCACAAAGGGAAAGCGGTTTGATATGATCATGCCGGGACTGACCTTAATCCTCTTCACTGCTCGAATGAGTGCATGGCTTCGAGCAGGGCTGCCTCCATCGGAGGAT
>CAYXFJ010000207.1:0-5516 GCA_964464265.1 uncultured bacterium | reverse complement strand
AACCGGGTTGATCCGTACCTGGCAGGGATGACGCCTATCACGCGCTTCTTTCCCATGCGCCTCTCCTCACTCTATCCTGTCAAACAATCTGTCCTTGAAAGTAAAAAGAACGTTCTTTTTCCCGGTCATCTTGCAGATTCCACCATCCTGTGAAACGCTTCGCGGTGCGTGACCCCCTGCTCTGCATAATGGGTGATGCCCTCACGATCCACGATCTTCCTGAAGCGTTCATATGTCCCGTCGTATCTGGCCTGAGTCGGGTATTTCCTGCATTTCAAATACAGGAGAGGGAGCCTGGCCATTTCCACACGCATCCGTATCTCGTCGTTGTCCGCCACGGTTTCTGCCCTGTCGAAAACGGTATCCGCCTGTTTGATGAATGTACCGGAAAAGAGGACATCATCAGACTCAAGCCCGAGATGGATATGCGTGTCAGGCGTAAGCTGTCCATGCAGCAGGTCAAAATATTCCCTGATGAACTGTCCGCTTCGTCCGTAATAACCGTGCATGAAATCATCGATCACCCTATTGACATCGCATTCAGGATCCCATAAAAGCTTTGCGAGCACATAGGCCCTGAGCTCCGAAAATTCACCGCCCCTGCTCTGATATGCGGCCTGTTCCATGATGCCTATGGCATTGTTGTCGCGGAAGGTCTGAATGTTCGGTTGAAGCACCCTGAAGTTGGGATAGGGCATGATATAATGGCTGAAATTCACCACGTAATCCCAGATGTAAAGATGGGGAGCGATGGCCGCCCATCCCTCGAGATCTTCGAGGAAATCCCTGTTCTCCGGACAGCTCCTGAAATCGTGAGCAAAGCAGCATTCTATGCTGCACAGCCTGATCACCACGTTGGAGGAAGGTTTGATCGTCCTGCACGGTTTACGGGTATACGTATAGGCCAGAGTTCCGATGAATTTATCCGGGAACTCCTGCCTGACTTTTTCGGCAACCCTGTTCACAAACCACACCAGAGGTCCTGACTCGCTCTGTTCCTGTACTGCCATGGCCTGGCATTCCCCGCACTGGCATGGATTTCCCCAGTCGTTCTGGGAGACACAGTAGATCAGATATTCAGGATTCTGCCTTATGGTCTCGAGCACCCTTCCGGTCACTATTTCCAGCACATCCGGATTTGTGAGACAGAGCTGGGCACGGTCATATATTCTTTTTCCATCGATAAGGCTGAAATATTCAGGATGGGTTTTGTAGAATTCCTCAGGCGGAACGAAACGGTAAAAGGTATGAACCCCCCAGTACCCTTCCACGCCACCGGGCTGAACACGGAAATTCATGGCGCCGTTGACCTTCTGGCGTGCAGCCCACACCGGATCGAACGCCTCAAAATAAAAGTCGTTCCTGACGCGCAATCCCGGTTCTTCCGAGTGAGCGATGTGGTTAAATGTAAAACGCTGCCTCCGGGGTATAAAGCTGACACCCGGCGAATACCAGCGGCATCCCAGTTCACGTTCGAGAAAAGTCATCACACCGTACAGGGTGCCGCGGTTTTTTCCGCCCCAGATGACCAGATGAGGTCCCACATTCCGGTACCTGAACGATTCATCTGTTTCGGGCATGGAAACATCTCCGAGCAGCGCCCTTGTCCTCCGGTTGTATCCGACAATGATCTCAGGACCTTTTGAGAGCTCGGTGTCAAAACCCACTTTAAAATCCGCCCCGCCCACCTGTTCCAGCGTCCGCTCAAGTTCTGCGGCAGCCCACTGTTCGGACTCTGATGCCTCCATACCGATGATGATCCTGTAATCTGTATCCCCGTCGAAGAGCACGAAATCCTTCCGCACTCCTGCTGCAAAAGAAGCCTTCTCCAGGCAGGGGGTCCCGTCAGCATATGTCCCCCTGAGCACAAGCCGGTAAAAGGCGTAATCCTTACCTGTAAGTAATTCCACATCCTGCGTGCCTTTCCATTTTTCCTCAAAAAACACTTTACCCGTATCTTCCTCCGGATAAACTGAAATCAAGAGATCCCTGAAAAGCTGTTTGAGCATGAGAGGCGTGCGCCTGAAACGGAGACGCGCTCCTCCTGTTGAATCCATGACAATAGAAAACAGAGACGCCCTGTTTTGAAAAACCTGTGTGTCCAGGGGAAGAAACCGGGCGCAGAATCCCCAGATGTTTCCGCGCTCCTCTATTTTGAGCAGTACCGTGTTCGTCCCCTTTTTCAGGAATACCGGGATCAGGTCATCATCCCGGGTCAGCCGCCTGCCCTGCGGACGGTCCCACACTCTCTCCCCGTTGAACCACAGACAGCCACCGTCGTTGGTCCCCAGTGCGAGATACAATATCCTGTCTTCCTGTGAAATGACCTCAGAATAAGCATAGGCAAGAATGAAGCTTTCTTTGGAAAGAATTTCGTCCAGATCCACAATCCCGTTTTTCGCTATCCCGATTTTCCACTGTGTCTCCCCTCCCGGGAAACGGACTTTCTGCCCGGGCAAAGCCTTTAGTTCTTTTTCACCACCCGCTTCCTTAAGATAATCGGTTTCAAATCCCGCAAGGTGATCCAAGAGGGGTTCCTCTTCCGGATGCTCCAGATGTACAGGACCGAGAAGCAGCCACGTTTCAATCCATTCCCCGGGATCAACCTGGAAGGCCGGCTGAGCGAGAGCTTCACAACCCCGGAGCATAAGGCCTGCCAGAATCAGGAATAAACTCTTCCTCATACAGATCCTCCCCTTATCGAAAATTGTATCAACCCGGTTTCTCCTGTGCTACCTGTAAACGGAAAAGCCTTATCTCGAACGCATCATTGGGACAGGCCACTTCTGCATAGACCCACAGCTCCTGATCCACCCACATCCATTGTGAATACCGGAAAGTGTGAAAACGGCCGGGTGTGCTGCTCACAGCCAGTGGCGCATCCGGTGTCAGGTCCATGATACGGTTGAGATCGAAGGTGAATCCTGCTCCTGTGACAATATTGTACACGGGATCGTACCATCCCGCACAGGATCCCTCGTAAAGGAACAGGTACCCGATACCCAGAGGAAGTACGGATGCGGGTCTCACGAAAAAGTCATGCCATCCTGCCAGGGGCATGACTGCCGTATTTCTGTCCCCTTCCGGTTCCCAGTTCTCACCGTCACAGCTGGTAAAATGAAAGATGCGCTCCAGCCTCCGGATATAACCGGTGACGAAAGCATGGTATTTCCCAAGAGCAAACAGGATCACCGGGTCCTTGTAATCCGTGACAGTGATCTCCCTTTCACGGGTCACTTTCCCGGGCTCTATGACAGGTCTTGCCGTTTTCGCTTTAAAATCAGCCGGTGTTACTGCATCATCGAACCGGATGACAGACCATGGACCTTCTTTCCATGGCCCGCATGCATACAGCTTGAAAAGACCTGTTTCCGGATCCACGAGCAGGGCAGGCCTCTCGAATCCGGGTATGGGAACATCCTCTCTTCTGATGGAGAGCACTTTTTCGAAATGGATGCCGTCTGCGCTTTTCAGTATGCGGATCTCGTATCCCCTGAGCCCTCTCGGAGACTCCGCTGTGCGCATTCGGCATGCCATCCAGAAAATTCCCTTTCTGTCTCGCACAACACTGGGAGCCCCCGCCCACCACTCCGCCTCATCCTTATCCGGTTTCAGAATGACAGAGTACGTATCGAACTTCTGAGAGGCTGTTCCATAAAGGCCGGTTGCGGGTATCGTCTCCTTCCTTCCCGCCGGTCTCTCCTGTGCTGAAATAAATCCGCAGGACAGAACCGTAAGCAGTATACCCTGAGCAACCGGTTTGATGCGCAATACAGTCATGATCTCTTTTTGTCCTTTCAGCGTGGAAGCGGGATCTCTTTCTGGGCCACATTCCACCCTTCCATCCTGAGAGAGGCTCTGGCTCCTCCAGGATCTTCCTTTTCGAACCTTGCGATCAGTGTCCGTGACTCACCCGGGACAAGGGAAATGCAGTTGTCCTGCCAGTAACAGGGGACAACCTCATCCCCGTCTTTGTCTATGATGGACAGACGCACCAGAAAAGCCAGATGGGTTCCGGGATTGACAACCGTGACCCGGGCTTCCAGTTCGCCGCCTGCATCCCTGATACTGCCGTTCCCATCCAGCGTGCACGCGGGAAGATTTTCCAGCATCGTAAGATCCGCATAGGATACAGGCGAAGCTTTCATGCCCGACCATCCCCCACCAAGGGACTGACTGCCGAGTTCTCCCTGAATGTCCGGCTTCGTGGAAAACCAGTAGAAATTATCGGAAACCGTTTCCCCGTTCTTCTCAAGGACCAGTTTCAGGAAATACAGGACGCTTATCCCTTCGGGGATCTCCGGACCGAACATTCGTATTTTCCCGTCAGCAGGGATATCCAGGACCGCCTCCCTGCGGGATACTTCCTTCATGTCCGCATCGAAAACGAGCGCCCTGGCTGTGAGATCCTGATACGGCGTCTGACCGTTTACCACCCAGACGCTCCTGTCGTCGTATGCGTACTGTATGTGGAGCACTTCGCAGGCTTTCTTGGCTCCGTAATAAGCCCCGCCCACGTTCAGATACCAGTCCACGTACTGCCAGGTCAGCGCAGCAGGCCAGGCAGCGTCGTATTTCCACGTTGTGATGCCCAGGGCGTCATACCTGTTCCTCGCATAGGCCTCGAACATGCCCCGCGCGCTTTCATAATTCAGAGCCTGGCCCTTTCTCAGGAAATCCCCGAGATTCATGCATTTTCCGTACCGGTTCTCCATGGCCTGAAACAGAGGGTCAAAATAACGGACTCCCTGAAGCACCGTATGAAAGGAGAAGGTTTCGTTATCCGGAGGCCAGATGTCTTTTTCAGGCATCATGCGTTTCAGGCTTTCGTACGTAGCAAAAATACCCCCTATGCCACCGGACTGTGCAAATCCCCACGCGCCGTCCTCTCTGTGCGTGTAATAATGGCCGGGGAATGCATAGGTCCACAGCTCCAGTGTCCCGGTGCGCGTGCCGCCTGTTTCAAAGCGGTCTTCCACTTCGAAGGCTCCGGAGTGAGGCTGATAGGTACGCTCGGGCGTGAGTTCTGCAATGAGATCCCGGTACGCTTTATCAAGAGAAGGAGTGGGAAAGGTTTCGTCATGACCCAGAAAATGAATGAGGCTCGGATGGTTCCGTATGCGGAGCATCATGTCCTTCACGTTCCCGACGGCGAGTTTTTCGTCCGGTATACTGCGACCGAAAATCTGCTGGGTGACCATGACCCCGTATTCATCGCACAGATCGTAGAACATGTCCGTTTCCCGGATCGAAAATCCCTCGGATCGCAGCATGTTGAGATTCGCCTCACTTGCGTAGCGGATCAGGGCTCTGTACCTCTCCGGATCCAGGCGCAGAAGCATATCGCAGGTCATCCAGGCGCCGCCTCTGATGAGCACGTTTTTCCCGTTCACCCTGTACCCTCTCCACCCTTCATTGTTGATATAGGTCGTGGCCTCGCGTATGCCGAAGCGCACAGACACAGTGTCGGAGAGTATTCCCCCGCGGGCATAGTCATCTTCCTCTGTGCTGGCAGG
>CAYXFJ010000206.1:0-5528 GCA_964464265.1 uncultured bacterium | reverse complement strand
ATATTGATATTGGTATCATTGTAGTATACCTTGAACAGGATGATATCCCATGTCCCACGATGAGGAAAAACGCGGGAGAGGAGAAGGATAAATGTCACGTGATAGGATTTCAAACGGGTCTATGGTACCGGTTCTTTTGATCTGGATAACCTGCGCTGGCATGCTGGAGGCCCAGCAGATCGCCATCAACAGGGTTAATAAAATGCCCAATAAACCTTTACCATATACCATGCGTAACTGGAAGAAAGTGGCAGCCGGTTATGACAGTCTGGTATTCGATCTCAATGCTTCCGGCCAGTACCTGCCTATGGTGTGGACAGACGGGAATACCATCAATTATCCGGATCATGACCGCTTCGGCCTGCATTCCTATGTAGGCACTCCCGATATCTGGTCTGCAGAGGCCATCAATGTGCTTCCGGCTGTGATCGGTGCCACGTTAGCCGGTATCGATAAAAACGATCAGAACGGCAGGAACTGGGTGCTTATGTGCGAGGAGTTCTTTAACCGAAGACCTCAGGAAGGAGTCTATCTCAATAATTTTATCGGTTCCAGCGGAAGCGACTGGTGGTACGATACCATGCCTAATATCTTTTTTTACCAGCTCTCGAGCCTCTATCCGGGAACCGGCGATTTCGATCATCAGTTTCTTTCCATTGCGGAACGCTGGCTCGAAGCGGTCGTGACAATGGGAGCGAGTGCTGCTCCCTGGCATCTGCCGAACATGGACTACAGAGCCTGGAGTCTCTCGACAATGACCCCTCTGGACGTGGGAGTCAAGGAACCTGAAGCTGCAGGAGCGATCGCCTGGCTTCTCTATATGGCGTATGTGAAAACGGAAAATGAGGATTACCGTCTGGGTGCGGAGTGGGCTATAGAGTTCCTCAATAGCAGGTCGAGCAATCCCTCCTATGAGCTTCAAATGCCTTATGGAGCTTTCATTGCTGCACGCATGAATGCAGAACTGGGTACCGCATACGATATCGGTAATATGCTTGACTGGTGCTTTGAGCCGGGAAATAACGTGCGTGACTGGGGAGTGACGGCCGGACGCTGGGGGGATTATGATTGCCATGGTCTGGTCGGAGAAGCCAAATTTTCTGGATATGCTTTCGTCATGAACGGCTTCCAACAGGTCAGCGCTTTGGTTCCGCTTGTACGCTATGATGACCGTTTCGCTCGGGCCATTGGAAAGTGGGTACTGAACTGTGCCAATGCGTCACGTCTCTTCTATACGCCCTTTTTGCCTGACAGTCATCAGGACAGCGAGGATTGGTCCCACCAGTACGATCCTGAAGGTTACATCGCTTATGAGGCGCTTCGTCAGTACGCTCTTCATACAGGAATAAGCCCTTTTGCGACAGGGGATGCCATACGTGAAGGGTGGGCTGCCACCAACCTGGCGCTGTACGGGGCCTCTCATGTGGGTATCTTCGGAGGCATTATCGACACCACAAACATTTCCATGATACTGAAGCTGGATCTTCAGAGAACCGATTATTTCCAGGAGCATCCATATCCGGATTACCTGTTTTACAATCCCCATGATGAGGAAAAATGGGTTGAGATCGATGCCGGAGAAAGCACGGTCGATCTGTACGATGCTGTTTCAAATACGTTTCTCCTGAAAGGTGTGAACGGGAATACCTCTTTTCCAGTTCCTGCTGATCAGGCCGCCCTTCTGGTACTCGTTCCGACCGGAGCCGAAATCACCTATGATCTGGGGACGATGCTGGCGGACGGATTGCCGGTGGATTACAGAACGGATCAGGCCGTGGTCAATTATCCGCCGAGGATCAAAGCACTTGCTATAAAATCAGGTTTACTCGTGTACGGTGACAGCACCTCTGTTTACTGTACGGCTGTGGACAGGGACGGAGATGCCTTGACATATGAATGGAGTGGGGCGGGGGGATTTACGCATAACGGTCCTCAGGTCATGTGGACCGCCCCGGATTCCACAGGAGAATACCTGATCGAATGCACGGTCCTGGATGGGGGAGGGGGTGTGGAACAGGCACAGGTAACCGTTCAGGTTGTGCCCTTCATCAACCACGCACCGGAGATTGACAGCCTGACAGCCTCGGATAAACGGATCCAACTGGGAGGAGCGAACCGGTTTCAGTGCTACGCGAGGGATACGGATGGGGATACTCTTTCCTATGAATGGTTCTCTGAATATGGGACACTGGAGGAAGATAGAGAGATAGCCACATGGACGGCACCGGGCACCGGCGGTTTTTATATGATCTGCTGTACAGTATCGGACACGCGGGGAGGGCGGACCTCGGACAGCCTTGGAATGGTCGTCTATGATCCTTCTCAGATCGGAACCGGTTTCCCGGTGCTGTACTTTCCGTTTAATGGAAACGCGAACGACGAGAGCGGCCATGACCATCATGGAGTGGTTCACGGCGTCACGCTCACGGAGAACAAATCTCATGAAGCCAACTCTGCCTATGCGTTCAATGGAACCTTTGATTATATCGAAGTTCCCAATCATACTGAGCTGAATTTCCAGAAAGCCATCACAGTGAGCCTGTTGATGAAAGCGGAAGAGTTCTACAGCAACAGGGAATCCTATCCGATCTCACACGGCAGCTGGGAGAACCGCTGGAAGCTGTCGATCACACCGGAAAAAAAGCTGAGATGGACCGTTAAATCAACAAAGGGCATCAAAGATCTTGATTCCTCCACATTGCTGGCCAAGGAAGTATTTTATCAGGTGATCACACTTTATGATGGTGCCAATATGGATATTTACATCAACGGCCTGCTCGATGCCCATACGATCTTCAGTGGTGATATTATGACAACGGATATCAATCTGAGCATCGGCCAGGTGCTGCCCAATAACAACGGATATAATTTCAAGGGAGTCATCGACGAAATACGGATTTACAACTATGCTCTTTCTACTGAGGAGATACAAAATGTTTTCAAGGAAGGAACAGCTGTCCATGCGACTGCGTCAGGCGTACCCGACCGGACAGCGCTTGTACAGAACTATCCCAATCCGTTCAACAGTTACACGCAGATCAACTATACACTTGAAAGTAGAGGACGGGTCATGATCCGTATTGTGAATCTGCTGGGTCAGGAGGTTTGCACGCTGGTGGATGAGGTCAAGCCGCCTGGTTATTACACAGTCACATGGGACGGCAGAAATGAGCAGGGGAATCCCGTGGCCACCGGGCTGTACTGTTACGAAATGAAAACGGATGGTTACTTTGGGATTCGCAAACTTTTGGTATTGAAATAGCAGGTGTCCGTGAATGGAACGAAGCAGATACTCTTACTGGGTGAGCCTTATCATGCTGCTCATCTTGAACCTTGAGCGATGCGGCGGTCACTGGTCCGACAGGCAGTTGTATGAAGACCTGAAGATCCGATTTGAAGGCAAACATGCACAGATCGAGGTGGGCGGGCCCTATGCAGGCATAGAGATGCACAACAGCGCTCCCGCGATCAACAGGATCAGCTTTTATTATCCGGTTGCCAACAGCCTCGATCTGAGCAGGGACTACTGGCAGAGGGAGAGGGACCATGTCTTCTTCATCGGCCTGAAATGGAAAGGTGAGAAGCGCTGGATCGGCCTGGATCCAATGCCTTTTGAAATCACCCCTTACTCGGCCGTATTCCTGAGCGAGGAACAGGGGAGGATCGTTCGTATTTCCTACAATTTCTGTTATAATAGCCCCGCCCTTGTCATTCAAATCCAATTTACAAACTGTTCTCGAGAGGAGCAGACTTTTGAGATTTATACCCACCTGGAGACCTCTCTGAGAACGTGCCATACCTACCGGCTGATCGACAGGGCATGGACAGAGGTTTCTGCGGACTATGCCACAGTCGCAACGCATTTTGATTCGCCTGAGACAGGCTCTGCAGTGATCACTGTGGATAATGCGGGACTCCTGCCTAACAGCGTATCCACACGATCCGAGATGCTGGGACTGCCCGGCAGCGGTGAGAATATCTGGATGCAATCTTTCTGTGATCTTCCAGGCGATGCCATCGATCAGGGGCATCCGGAAAGGCCTGCTGTTGCATTTCTTTACAGAGATACACTGAAATCGGGTGCGAAAACGTGCATCGTTCAGATCGTGGCCTCAACGAGAGAAAATGAGGCAGAAAAAAAACTACGGGATCTCAGAAACACCTATCAGAACGATGTCGTATCCTACGGGAATGGGATTCTTGGAAAGATCTATGAAAAGAGGTTTCTGACACGGGACAGTGGGATCGATCACACGGTACACTGGGCAAAAGCCATTCTGGAGACCAACAGGCATTACCTTGAAGGAGCGATGCTTCCCATGCCCTGTCCGGCTCAGTACAATTTTTATTTCACCCACGATGTTCTGTTGACTGATCTCGGGGCAGTTCTGTTCGATATCGAAAGGGTGAGACGGGATCTTCTGTTCATTCAGTCCCATACCGATTCACTACTGACGATTCCGCATGCCTATTACTGGAAGGATGACCGTTATGTCACCGAGTTTGCCGGAGCGGACAACTGGAACCATTTCTGGTTTCTGATCCTCGCTTCAAGGTACTATCGGCATTCGGGTGACAAAATCACTCTGGAGCGATTGTTTCCTGTCATGCAGAGAAGCGTTTCATTAACCCTGTCGCAAAAAGGAGACGATCATCTGATCCATGCCGGCAGGCCTGACTGGTGGGATATCGGCCATGTCTCCGGACCGCGGGCCTACATGACCCTTCTGGCGGTTGAAGCGATAAGGGAATTTCTTTATGTATCACTCATTCTGAACGGTCCGGTTAACCAGCGGTTCGATCTGATGATCGAGGCGAAACAGATGCAGGATGCTCTGACGGACCGGCTCTGGAACGACCGTTACCGGTATTTGATGAACGATTATACGCCCGGCGTAACCGATCCCCATCTGTACATGGGATCGCTTCTGGCGGCCCATTTCGGATTGCTGGATCCCATCCGGACCAGAGAAATGGTAGAGACCACCGGCAAGGTTCTGCTGGACAGCCTGCTGGGTGTCTATACTGTTTTTCCTATGGACTTTAACGAAAAAATCGCTTTTTTCAGGTTTCAAGGCAATGAAGCGGGTGATCCGTTCCTCTATCTTAACGGAGGCATTTGGCCGCATGCAAATGCATGGTATGCTCTGGCTCTCATGGCAAACGGTGCGTATGAGGAAGCGCTTCAGTTCATGAAACGCACCATGATGCTTGATGGTATTATGGATAGCCCGTCAGGTCAGCCGGCCATGTATGAGTATCGTATGGGGAATCCCGCTTCCGCCGTCTATGGAAAAATCGATAAACCGCAGTTCCTCTGGGCTGCGGGATGGACACTTTACAATCTGTACCATGTTTTTGGCGTTCATGAAAATTCCTGGAATATACGGCTGAAACCTGCGAAGATCGAGAATACCGGCCCTGTCCTCTTCGACCTTATGGTGAAGGGCAGGAACATTGAAATAATGAGATACGGTTCCGGTCAGGCATTTAAATCCATCCTCTATGACGGAGAACCGTTTCCCTCC
>CAYXFJ010000205.1:0-5534 GCA_964464265.1 uncultured bacterium | reverse complement strand
GAATTTTCAATACCCTGTTCGCAAGCCGTTTGGCCTCATGAAGATGGAATGCGGCGCGTCTGGGGGCTAAATCCTGCATAGCCTTGCCCGCGAGTTCAAAGTGGTACACTGCTTTGTCGAATGCTTTCCGGGCCTGTTCGTTTTCCTTCCCTTCCAGAGCAATCCGTGCTTCCTGGATCAGAGCTTCGACAGCAGTATATTCTTCCTCGAGCTTTTCGATCAGCTCCTCTCTTCTCTCTTTCAGCTCTTTCCGGAGTATCCTTATGGCATCGACGGCCAGATGGCGGCTTTCCCGGATATGTCCTATAGCCGCTTCGTATTTTTCCTCCAGAATGGCATTGAGAGCGGCATTGTATTCCTTCATGGCCTGTTCGTAATAGGATTTGGCCTCCTCATTATCGCTTCTTCTGACTCTGGGAGCGATCTGGGCGAGCAGGAACTCAAGCTTTCTTACCGCCCGGTTCAGGTGCTTTCCCGGACCCTCCTTGGTTGAATCCTCCAATGCGGTTACTTCCATGGTCTCGATCTCCTGGCTGACCGCGTCCATTTCAGTGATATCCAGGACCGTTTCTCCGGTTTCATTCTCAGTGAGAGATTCAACGGGATTTTTCATGCATTCTGCAATGAAAAAGGCGGGAAGAATCACCAGTAGCAAAAGAACTCCTCTTTTCATGATGGGCTCCTTTTATGATTTATGGATTTCTGATTGATATTCTCTAGGATATGACCGTCTGATATCTGGGTCTGTTCTATAGAGTAAACGGAGACGGCGTTAAAATATTGTGTGCGAATTTGTTTTTTTGGGGTTTTTTTGGTATTTTATAAAAATCCCGAAACATTATCATATCCGGGCCGGTGCGGCTTAATTCAAATCCATCATCAAAAAAACCGGAGTGCTGAGATCCGGTTCCGGGTGAGTGCATCTTAATCCAGATCCATCCTGAACAGAATGCAGAGTATACCTAAAAAATCTCATTCCGATACTCCTCTTATGACCCAGTACAATGCGGTCAAAGCCCAGTATCATGATGCCGTAGTCTTTTTCCGTATGGGCGACTTCTATGAAATGTTTTACGAGGATGCGAGAATAGGGGCAAAGATCCTGGGTATCACTTTGACTTCCAGGGGGCACGGGAAGGCGGGCGATGTGCCTCTGGCAGGATTTCCATACCATGCCCTGGACGGATATATGGCTAAAATGATCAGGGCAGGATACCGCGTGGCCATATGCGAACAGACAGAGGATCCAAAGCTGGCCAAGGGTATTGTGAAACGGGATGTGATACAGGTGGTGACTCCCGGAACGGTGACCGAAGAGAAACTTCTGGAGACGGGACGTAACAATTTTCTTTCAGCGGTTTTTCTGGACGGCTCCCTGTGCGGTATCGCCTCTGCGGATGTGTCCACAGGGGAGTTCATTGTCACAGAGCTCGAGACCGGAAGGGTACTTGAAGAGATAGAGTCCATAGCCCCCCGCGAGATATTGCTTTCGGACACGCAGAAAAATGAAGTGGAAGGCCTGTTCAGAAAAAGCAGCGGTATCGTGTTCACAAAACAGGATGCCTGGCTGTTCGGCAGGGAGTACGGATATGAGCTTTTGACCCGGCATTTCTCGGTAAGATCATTAAAAGGGTTCGGGTGCGAGGAGCTCGGGCCGGGCATATGCGCTGCAGGAGCGGTTCTGAACTATCTCAAAGAAACCCAGAAAAACGAGCTTTCCCATATCCGGAGTCTTCATTGCTACAGCCATGATGAATACATGCATCTCGATCAGGCCACCCGCAGGAATCTGGAGATCACAGCTGCCATGATGTCCGGCAGCCAGGAAGGCACCCTCCGTTCCATCATTGACCGGACCCAGACCCCGATGGGGGGAAGAACACTGACCGGATGGCTCAACCGGCCTCTTAACAGGCTGGAACCCATTCTTGAACGGCTCGATGCTGTGGATGAATTTTATAATGAAAAAGATGCAAGGCGGACGCTGAGGGAGCGGTTTAAAGACATTTCGGATCTGGAGCGCCTCACCACGAAAGTGGTCACAGGCAAGGCAAATCCAAGGGACATGAAGGCGCTGGCCAGATCTCTTAAAAACGTGCCGGAGATAACCGGCGATCTTTCTGCTATGAAATCCCCTGTCCTGGTGCATATACACGGGGTGCTCGATCCCTGCGAACCGGTCATTTCCAGGATCGATGAAGCTCTTGTGGAGGATCCGCCTCAGGCTATGACGGACGGAGGAGTGATAAAGGAAGGTTACAATGCTGAACTGGATGAGCTGAGGAAACTCGCCTTTTCCGGCAAGGACTGGATCGCCCGCCTCCAGAAAACCGAGCGTGAGAGAACCCTGATCTCTTCTCTTAAGGTTGGATTCAACCGGGTGTTCGGTTATTATATCGAGATCACAAAGCCCCATCTTTCGAAAGTCCCGGCGGATTATATACGCAAACAGACTCTGGTCAATGCCGAACGGTTCATCACACCGGAACTGAAAGAGATGGAGGAAAAAATACTCAATGCAGAAGAGAGCCTGGTGGGTCTGGAACAGAAGCTGTTTGATGAGCTGAGGACCTTTGTCTCCGGATTCGCTCCCTCCATACAGGAAAACGGCCATCAGATCGGTATTCTCGACTGCCTGGTTTCTCTGGCTGCTGTTGCGGAGGCGAACCGGTATGTCAAGCCGGAGATCCGCTCGGATGACGAGATCATGATAGAGGAAGGAAGACATCCGGTGGTGGAGCGGTTGCTGCCGCCAGGGGAACCTTTTATCCCGAACGATGTAAACGTGGGCAGGGATGAGAATCAGATCCTCATCATCACAGGTCCGAATATGGCCGGAAAATCTACTTATATCCGTCAGGTCGGCCTGATCGTGCTGCTTGCTCAGATCGGGAGCTTTGTGCCCGCAACGCGCGCCAGGATCGGTATCGTGGACAGGATATTCACACGTGTGGGCGCACAGGACAATGTTGCGGGCGGAGAATCGACCTTTCTGGTGGAGATGAATGAAACGGCCAATATCCTGAACAATGCTTCCCCGAGAAGCCTCATCCTCCTGGATGAGATCGGAAGGGGCACATCCACCTTTGACGGCCTGTCCATTGCCTGGGCTGTGGCAGAATACCTGCATATGAACGAGCGCGTCAGGGCGAAGACGCTTTTTGCCACGCATTATCACGAGCTGACCGAACTGGCCCTGATATTCCCCCGGGTGAAAAATTTCAATGTGGCAGTAAAGGAATGGGGGGATCATATCGTTTTCCTGAGGAAAATTGTTCCGGGCGGCTGCGATCATTCCTACGGCATTCAGGTGGCAAGGCTGGCAGGCCTTCCGAAAGAAGTGATCGACCGCGCAAAAGAAGTGCTGAAAAATCTCGAAGCCAACGAGCTGACTCCGAACGAGCTACCAAAACTGGCTTTGGGTAAAAGCACAGCCCTGCTGGTGGCAGAGCCGCAGATGTCCCTTTTCAGCGAGGAGGAGAACAGGCTGAGGGAAGCCCTTAAAGGTCTTGATCTCGACAACCTGACCCCTCTCGAGGCGCTCAAGAAGCTCACCGAACTCAAAAAGATGATCTCAAAGGGGGAATAAAACATTTTCTTTGACAGATGAATTCTACTGACGTGTGAAATACTTCCATTAAGGGAGTATGACAGACTTCGGGAAGAGTTGGGAAGAAATCATATGGAGCCACATGAATGATGTAATTACAGGCCTTGGTTTATTGGATTATGTGGTTTTGACGCTTTACTTTGCGGGGCTCACCGGGCTCGGTGTGTGGACCGCGAAGCGGACTCGCAGCAGCGACCAGTTCATGGCTGCGGGCCGCGCTATGCCGGGGTGGGCGCTGGCGCTCACCCTCTTCGGGTCGTTCGTGAGCAGCATCAGTTTCCTGGCGAATCCCGGGAAATCATATGCCGACAACTGGAATCCATTTGTATTCTGTTTTGCACTGCCTGTGGCTGCGATTATAGGGGCGTTGGTGTTCGTGCCGTTTTATCGCCGGAGCGGCGAGGTGTCGGCATATACCCACCTCGAGCACCGCTTCGGACCGTGGGCTCGGACTTACTCCACCCTGTGTTTTATCGTCCTGCAGCTGACCAGAACCGGAGTTGTTGCTTATCTGCTCGCCATAGCGCTTGCACCTGCGTTCGGATTGAACCCTGCCATCGATAAGGGAGGGCTCATCGCCATCATTATCGGTATTGGTGTGGTGATGACAATATTCCCGCTGATCGGTGGCACAGGCACGGCGATCTGGACAGGCGCCGCTCAGAGCATTGTGCTTGCAATGGGTATAGTGGTATCGCTCGTCATGATTCTGGTAAAAATGCCCCGGGGGGCGGGGCAGGTGTTCGATGTAGCATCACAGTACAACAAGTTCAGTCTTGGAAGCTCTGACCTCTCATTCCTGAAGGCGACAATCCTCGTCGTTTTTCTCTATGCACTGGCGGAGAATGTGAAGAATTTCGGAATAGACCAGACTCACGTGCAGCTCTACGCGACAGCACGCTCTGACCGCGATGCAAGGGCATCCGTCTGGGTTGGGGCTCTGATGTATATTCCGCTTGCGGCGATGACATTCCTTGTAGGAACTGCGCTGTTCGCCTTCTATACAACACAACCAGGTCTGTTGCCTGCCGGGATCAAGGCGGACAGCGTATTTCCGCATTTTATTTATACGCAGCTGCCTGCCGGGATTAAGGGACTGGTCGTCGCTGGAGTCTGTGCGGCTGCAACGGACTCAAGTTTCAACTGCATTGCAACGCTTTTCCACTGTGACGTGTACAAGCGGTACTTCAGGCCAAATGCATCAGAACGCGAGTCAATGATCGTGCTGAGGACGGTGACCCTGCTCTCCGGTGTGATCGGAGTTCTGGTCTCCATTGCAATGATCCAGGCCAAACAGGTGCTTGACGCATGGTGGGCGCTGGCGGGGATCATCGCGAGCGGTATGCTGGGTTTGTTCCTGCTGGGAATCATTTCGAAGCGAGCAGGCAACCGTGCTGCCATCATAAGCATTGTTATCGGGACTCTGGCCATTATTTGGATGACCGTATCACTCAGGTCGTTCGTGGATATCATTCAAAGAGCAATGCCAACCTTCAGGATGCCCGCCTGGTTTGAGACAGTCCGGTTCAGCTGGCACGAGTTCATGATCCCGGTTGCAGGGACTCTGATCATCATAGTCATTGGTGTTGTGGCGGGCCTCTTTGAGAAGTCGGGAAGAGAAGGGGACGGAGCTAACTAATTAACTTGTCCATTAAATCAATGACAAAGCAAAAAAAGGAATTATTACCGGATTAATCTGGTTCGGCATAGCCATCCTGTTAGACTTATTGGTTTTTATTCCTATGTCAGGAATGTCGATTGCAGATTATTTTACGCAGACAGGATTAAGGTATCTTGTGATTCCGGCAATGCGCATTATGGTCGGAGCGTCCTTGGCAGATAGAAAGTAAAGAGAAACTATGGAATCCTTAAATAAAATTTCACTTGCCCAACAAGGCAATCCAGCGGACTCGCTACGCTCACC
>CAYXFJ010000204.1:2770-5539 GCA_964464265.1 uncultured bacterium | reverse complement strand
AGTGGAACGGTTAAACTCATCTCGCACATAAATATCATAATAATTTAACTGAAGGCCTCCCTTCAGCAGATTGTACCTGTCGAGCTGGCTGGTGACGCTTGAGTTGAGTGAATAGGAATAGGACTCATGAAGGGTCTGCTCAAAGTCTGCCATACCTTCATTATTAAACCCACCGATAAAATCGCCTACATCGAGCGGGTGTCCGTCCCTCATTTCTTTCAGATAATAGACATCGTCATGCTGGCTGTCTCCGCGGATCACATCGGACCCGTAGAGAAGCTGTGCGTTTACCTCCATAAATGTGGAGGGATTGAACACATGGTTCCAGTACAGGCCTGCCTGCTGGCTTGCACGTTTCTGTTTTGGAACTGAAATATCCAGCTGAAAATGCTGATTCTTGCTAAAGCCTGACCAGTCTCTATCTTCCTCATAATTGTAAATGTAATTATAAGAAAAACGGATCTTATTCGACATGGACGGTTGCCACACCAGGTTTCCCATGATCTGGCGTTCAAGATTGGGCCGAGGCACAGGCGTTACGCCCATTTCATTCTGATTGCGTCCTGCAACAAACAGCCTTATGTTCTCTGAGAGCGGACCACCCACAGAAAAATCGATCCTCGGGTCTATGTTGCGGTGATCGTATTCAAGACCGACAAGCGACAGGCGGGCGCGGGCTTCCTGCATGGCAAAATAGCTGAGCCATACTGTATCCTGCGCTGTCAATGCCCTTTGAGCCGGCACGTCCAGCCCGTTATCCACCCAGAAAGGCTGTCCCTGACGGTTTACATCTTCTGTGTTCCAGAACTCCCAATCCATCAGGGACAGAGGATTCGTGGGGGTTGCGTTCTTGTCCCAGAAGGTCATGTTTTTGTCCGTATTATAGGGGCTTCCGTCAAATTGCTTATAGTAAGGCGCATTTCCGGAAATTTCAAAATGGGTCTCCCACCTGCCCCCGCCCTCTTTGGGTGTCATATTGATGACGCCGGACTGGGCATTCCCGTATTCGGCACTGAAACCGCTTGTGAGCACTTCAACCTGATCCAGCGCGATCACCAGCGGGTCATAAAGTCTCTGGTGCGAAAGCGGATCGTTGATGCTCGCACCCCCGATGAAGTAGGCGGCTTCTCCAACGCGTCCGCCGCGGAAGTGATCATCGACCACATCGGCCTGCAGTTCCAGGATGTCCGACAGGTTATTGACGCCGGCATTCTCGATGACCTGGTCGATCCTGTAATTCGTCTTTGTTGCTGTAAGATCTGTCTCGACCGCATTGGGTCTGTAGGCAGTCACGACCAACTCTTCGCTTTGGAGGACCGTGGGTTCGAGTTCAAAATTTACTGTGGTCGTGCGGTCAACCGTAACGAGCACATCGGTTTTTAACTGACCGGTGTAGCCCATATAGGTTGCTTTGATACTGTAATTGCCGGGAGGAATATTAATGATAAAATATTCCCCTTTCAGGTCTCCGGCCGCTCCCAACTGTGTACCCTCGATGACCACATTCACACCGGCAAGCGGGTTGCCTGTCGTCCTGTCCGTGACCTTACCGCTGATTTTACCGGTTGTTCCGGCAATAAGCCAGGTTGACTGTGCAAGGAATACCGTTAAAAGTAGCAAGAGAACAAAACGCATAACTTTAGACATTACCTGCCCTCCTTTCCTGGTTTCTGACAATGATGCCATAACAAAGGTGTATTATGAAAATCATGCTGATGCACTTTCCCGGAATAATAAATCATAATAGATATTCGCAATTTCAGGATATCAATAAATAGTATGGAAACAGACACATCAGCCCTGCTTTCCTTTAAACTTCGAAAAAAACCTGATCGCGTCGTCAAAATGATCCGTCATCGCTTTTTGCGCTTTATCCGTATCCTGCTCAGCTATGGCCTCAACGGCTTTCTTGTGATATCCCAGGCTGATCTTGAATTCCCGCTCTCCCTCCCGTTCGTGCAGGGAAGTATAGATCGTATTTTTCAAAACCTTCCGGATGGAACTTACCATATGAAATAAAACAGAATTATGACTGGCAGAGGCCATTTTAATATGGAACTCGACATCTGCCAGTGTATAAAGATCCAGATCAGGGACGGCCTTCTTCATTTTTAAATAAATGGTGCGCAGCTCTTCGAGTTCTTCCTCTGTGCGCCTCTGACAGGCGAGAACGGCACCCTGCGTTTCAATGGCCCTTCTCACTTCCATAAGCTCCAGAAACAGCCCTTTCTGTGAGGCAAGGGCGCGGTGAAAATAGATACCCAGGATGTCCCCGTTAAAAGGCTTTACCTGGGTTTTTTTACCGCTGGTAATTGTGACAATGCCCTGTGCTTCCAGGGCTTTCAGCGCTTCCCTGATCACAATTCTGCTGACACCAAAATTCTGTGCGATCTGTTCTGTGGACGGGAGTTCTTCACCCGGCATCATTTTCGTCTGTATATGATCCGTGAGAACTTCCGTAATCTGCTCGGCGAGAGTCTTTTTCTGAAGGACTGTCTGATCTAATATCATATAGGGATCGTCAATGAGAGAATAAATGATAGCCTCTATAGCTATCATACAGGTATAAAATAATACTTTTTATTCTTATGTCAAGACTTTTTATTCAATATCGCCGGTCCGGACAATGAGTCATTCTGATCGGTCCGGATGATCAACAGTGCTGCTCGTTCCGGCACGACGACAGGCGCACTCCTAATGCTTTCCAAACATGTCCATATAATGTTGTGAGGGCGTCAGAACGCCGCCGCTGTTATCATAGTAATCCTG
>CAYXFJ010000204.1:0-2648 GCA_964464265.1 uncultured bacterium | reverse complement strand
CCCCAGTCCGGGGAAAGGTGCAAGCCGTGCAGCCACATTCTTGTTCCAGTCAATAAGAATTGGATTGACGGTCAGGTCCGCGCAGAAACAGGGGATATTATTCTCATGCGCCACCTGGGCGATTTTCATGGTCATGCTGAGCGTTTTGGCAATCGCTTTCAGCGCGATAGCCTGATAGCCCATCTGAATGCGCTTCAGTGCATCCTGATCGGTGTGCGCGCTCTCATCGGACGCAATGCGCGTACCCAGATCGCTGACATCCACCTCGATATGCTCTGCAAACGGTTCTTCGATGATGGCGATCTGATCGAATGCGCCAATTTTCTTCGCATGATCGAGAAGCCTGAGAAGCGTCTCTTTCTTTTCATACCGGCCGTTCGCATCAAAATAATACGGAAGCCTGCCGGTCTTCGTATACGGGGTTTCCCTTTGCCCGATGGCTTTATGTATTTCGGACAGACGGTCCATGTCCTTTTTCAGCATCTCTTCCTGCGTGCCCGGCTGTCCGATCTTGATCTTCATGAAAAAGTAGCCGTTATCCACCGCATCCCTGATCTCGCTGACCGGTATGGAATAGGCCATCAGAGGAATGCTTGCAACCGTGTCATGATGACTGGACAGAGCGGGTCTAAATGCCTCAGGGATCAAGTCATCGAAATTTTTGATCTTGTTGGATTCAGCAAAGAGCATCCAGGCTGCGTTATCAAAGCCCACGAGCGCATTCAGGGCAAAGGTTTTTCTGAGAGCGGGTGTGTCCGTGATCTCCTGGCCGTGCCTGTATACCTCATCCAGTACTGAGTCCAGAAGCTCCGGTGACCGGAATGTCTGGCCTTTCACCATCTGCAGGGCTCTTTCGGTCAGGGCATACATCAGTGCATTTCCGCCTGCTTCCGAATGCGCTGCAAAAACCTCTGCGTCGGACCACAGCACATTCTGCGTGCACAGACCCACTCTCCGCACGCCTGCTTCGCTTTCCATCATGGCTGCAGTCTGCCAGCATTCAGACATGTATCCACCCTTGAATCCGAAAGGCCGGATCAGAGGCTCCCTCTCGAAATTAGAATTCACTTTGCTGATTGTGATATTCATCGGCTTCTCCTTTTTTCCCGCTGAGCAGCCGAGACCGGATGCTGCTGAAACACCCAGCATGCCCAGTCCTGCAGCGCCCGAGGCTTTCAGAAAACCGCGGCGGGAAAGTTCAGAATGCAGATTCGGTATCTCCATAGATCGCCATTCCTTTATGAGACAACTTAGCCGCGGACAGCAGTGGAAACTCATGCCCTGCAGACCGCATTTTAAACCCAAGAACTGCGGACCGCAATTGAAGTTAAAAAAGTGCGGCCAGCATTCATCCATTCCCTGTTCTTACAGGATAAACACGAAACCTGATCCGTGTTCCTAAAACTTCAGGCTCCAGGGCTTCCGGTACTCATAGTGCAAAAGCTTATTGGCGTACGGCAGATTGGTGACCTGCTCGGTTTCCGGATCCCATTCGATCCGTGTGCCCAGTTCCAGCGCAAGATTGGCCAGATGGGCGAAACTCGTGGACCTGTGCCCCTCTTCCAGCGGACACCAAGGCGTCTTGCGCGACTTGACGCAGTCCAGGAAGTTGCGGATCAGATTGTCTGTTGAATTCTCGCTGACGCTCAGATTTCCGAACCGGCCCGTGCTCTCCAGCTTCTTTTCCTCAGGCTCCATCGGGTCCTTCCATGTCTGGAACTGTCCCGGCTTGGCCGGTACGATCTTGTATCCACTCTGATCCACCCAGAGTGTACCCTTTGTACCGGCGATCTCGATCTCCCCGGAGGGAACCTGTCCCGGAGTGGCCGCTTCATAGATATGGAACTGAGCCATGAAGCCTGACTTGAATTCAAAAGTCACGTCCATATTATCCGGTATGTCTCTGTCGTCTTTGATCCATTTCTTGACACCGTGAGCGGAAATGGAAACCGGGGCTGTTTCTCCCACCAGCCAGCGTATGCTGTCCATATAATGCACGCCCCAGTTGCCCATCTGAGACGAATAATCCTTGAACCAGCGGAAATTATAGGGTGCAATATTGTACTGATAGGGCCGGTAAGGTCTGGGTCCGAGCCACATATCCCAGTTGAAGTCTTCGGGTTCTTTTTCGGGCTGCATAAGTCCGATCCCGTCCGGATACATATTGCTCACCCTGTAGGCACGCGCAGTCACGATCTCGCCGAGTTTCCCGCCCCTGATCTGTTCAACAAGACCCTGATAGATCACGCTGCCCCTGCGGTTCAATCCAACCTGTACGATGCGGTCTGTTTTTGCCGCTGCATTGACCATTTTCCTGCCTTCCCTTAACGTGATGGTCAGCGGCTTTTCAACGTAAATATCTTTTCCGGCTTTCAGGGCCATGATGGTCTGCACAGCGTGCCAGTGATCCGGCGTTGCGATGACAACAGCATCGATGTCTTTCTGATCCAGCAGTTCCCTGAAATCTCTGAAATACTTCGGTTTGCTGGTAAACTTCTCACCCAGCTTTGGTGTTTTGTCCGATTTCCATCTGGGATGGATCTTCGATGCGTCCCGGGTCATAAAGGGACCATACACATCGCACAGTGCTGCCACCTCGCAGTCTTCATGGCTCATGAAATACTGGAGAAGCTGGGAACCGCGGTTGC
>CAYXFJ010000203.1:0-5559 GCA_964464265.1 uncultured bacterium | reverse complement strand
AAGAATGATGAAACGGAGAGATGTGGTTTCAATCAAGGCACATGAGAAAAATTACAGCGAAAGATCGATACGATTAATGGCAATAATAGCAGCAGGAACACTGCTGATACTCTGTTTTCGTTGCATGCCAGCCGGGAACAGAGAGAAGGTTTATTTCACGACCGGATTGAAGATCGGCGAGGTAACGGATCATTCGGCGGTTATATGGACACGGTTATGCGGTACGGATAAGCCGCAACCGGTTGTGCACCAGCGTAAAGCAAGTCCCTTCCGTTCTCCCCTTGCATTTGATGAAGATATGCCAGTGGACAAAATGGACGGCGCCGTAACCGGGAAAGAGGGAGAGGTGCGGATCATTCTTCTGGGTAATGAAAAAGAGATCCGGTCCCCGTGGATGAAAGCCGAAGCTGTAAACGACTATACGGTCAAATTTCCGGTTGATGATCTCAAGCCCCGCACAAATTATACGGTAAGGATTGAAGGGCGTGTTAATGAAAACAACCCTGTAACAGTAGAAGAAGCCTCCTTACGGACTGCTCCCCATCCAGGCGAAGCTGTCCCTGTACTGTTCACCTCATGCTCCTGCCAGTATTTCTGGGATTTCGATGACAGCACCAGAGGATTTAAAATGTATGACAGCATGAGCAGGTTGCATCCGGATTTTTACGTCCAGACCGGAGATTACGTTTATTACGATAAGTCCGGACCCATGGCCACAACGGTTGAAAAGGCTAGGCACAAATGGCATGCGAATAACGCCTGGCCGTCGCTGGCCGGTTTTTTCAGGACGTGTCCGATATATTTACAAAAGGACGATCATGACATGCTGAAAAATGATGTCTATCCGGGCATTGAACCTTTTGGAAACCTCACTTTTGAGGAGGCTCTGAAGATCTGGTACGAACAGGCGCCTCTCACAGGCTTACCTTACCGGACCTTCCGGTGGGGTAAGGATCTGCAGATCTGGCTGGTCGAGGGGCGGGAATTCCGGTCTCCCAATCCCATGCCGGACGGTCCTGAAAAAACCATATGGGGCAAAGAGCAAATGGAGTGGCTCAAGGAAACGGTAACAGCTTCCGATGCGACATTCAAGGTCCTCTTTTCTCCCACTCCTGTTGTGGGTCCTGACCGTGACAAAGGGAAAAATGACAATTACTCCAACAAGGCTTTCGAGACCGAGGGTAGAGAGGTCAGGGCCTTCCTTGCCTCTCAAAAGAACCTGTTTGTAGTGAACGGAGACAGACACTGGCAGTATGTGTCAGCGGATGATGAAACGGGTTTGATGGAATTCAGCCACGGGCCTTCGAGCGACTCGCATGCGCAGGGATGGAAAGAGGAGGACAGAAGACCCGAGCACCGTTTCCTCAGGGTGAAAGGCGGTTTTCTGGCTGCGCGAATTGAAAGAATGAATCATGTCCCCACCCTCACTTTCACGCATTACGATGTGGAGGGACGGGCTGTGCATGAAGAGGTTTTGACTAATCCTCCACTTTTTTAATGACGAACAGAACAGCTCTCGAATCGGGGGCATCCAACATAAATCTTTTTTCCGCATTCTCCGCCAGACTCATCACCTCCATCCGGATCACGTCATAACGAACGATCTCCCATTTTCCTTCCGGCAGTATAGCCTCTATAGCAGGCCACTCCTGGTTGGTTCCCAGAACGTACGTATTTTCAGAGGTCAGAGCCCGGAAACCGTCGTGAACATTCGTAAAAATGGAGAGTATCCGGGTTTCGCCGCGGTACCGGAAATGAACCTCCGGATGTATGTCCCAGAAGGGGATGTTGCTGTCGATGACCTCCCGCAGCCATTTGAGATTGTCCGCGGATGTATGCTCTCCGGGTCTGAAAGCGCCCCAGAAATAATGGCCCTGCTTGTTCCCCGGATCCTTGAAACCTGTACTCCCGTATCCACCACCGAGAAACACTCCCATGTGAGCCTCGATCACGTCCGCTTCCGTCCAGCCGTCCCCTCTTCCCTCATAGGCCAGTTCGTCGTTGATCACCGGCTTGTTTCCTCCGCCGATCCAGAAGTTTTTTTCGATGAAGTCCGCGGAGGTGAAGAGCGTTTTAATCTTGTACTGGAGGATGATGTGGTCGTTCCATGGATCAACGGTGTTGAGTTCCGTGTTCCAGTCCGTGGGGGCCGCGTGGATGCTGACGGGTGTGGGATAGGGGAGAAGCGATTTTAAATAGAGACCTATCGCGTTCACCTCTTCAGGCGTAAACCTGGGAGTCTTGATGTCCCATTCATTGCACAGGCAGATCCAGACGTTAGGATAGCTGCCGTAACGGGCGGCAATATATTGCAGGATGGGGGATGGATCGCCGCCAGATTCTCCGGCCTTGAGAACAGACCGGGCATTTTCAGTATCCGGCCCGTTGAGTATCAGATCCGCGATCAGGTCATTTTCAAACGCTTTTTGAACCGCGCGGTCCACCCTGTTATAAAACCAGGCCGGATTGGGTCTGTGTGAGAAGTTCCCGTTGTCCGTGGGATTACCTCTGTGGTCCAGGAAAGGTTTGTCGACCGGATGGGGATACCGGTCGCCTGTGATGCTGAACCGGATTTTCTTAAAATAACGGGCATTATTTTTCACGTCAGAGATAATGTCTGATCCATTGGGGCCGTTGTCCCGGGTTTCGGTGAGAAAATTGTACAGGGTATTCCCGACAATATAGGGATGCGAGCCGTCTGAACGCTTATACCATCTGCCGCTGGCTGCTATACTGTCCGCCTCCCAGAAGCCGGGATAAGCGGAGGCAGAACAGATCACACGATAGCCCTCTTTCTGACCGGCGAGGATCTTTTCACCGGATCCTGTTTCCTCGAGCGTCCAAACGCCGGGGCGGGTGGGACAGAATCTCACCTTGAACACATTGCCGACCGCACCTCCCCTGCCGTCCCCATCCCAGAATCCGTATATGCGGATGGACGGACCTCCTGAGGCGTGCCGCCACTCTGTATAGAGCAGAACATCCGCAGCCGGTGTGTCTGAAGGCTCAAACTCAGGACCCTTAAAGGTCACTTCATGAACTGTAAAACAGGAAACGGTGACTTCATCCTGAGGGATAGCCGTGCCTCTGAGGATAAGAATGTACAGAACAACAGGAAACAATCGTCTGCGATTCATGATGCCTCCTTGGCTCACGATAGATGATATAAACGATCTTCACTCATGTCAATGGTTGTTTTTTCCTGTCGAGTGTTTCTATTTGGTTTTTGTATTACCCTGCATTAAATTACTTAATAAAGAGACAGGTGACGGCTTTTACGGAAGATAATTCATAGAGGAGACGATGGAATTCATCATCGACGGTATGAAAAAGGAGAACTGGGACTCCGTGCGCGCAATCTACAAGGAAGGCATAGACACAGGCAACGCCACGTTCGAAGAGAATGCGCCCTCCTGGGAAAAATGGGATTCTTCACATTTAATGAAATGCAGGCTGGTGGCCAGGGCGGGCGACGCGATTCTGGGCTGGGTAGCCCTGAGTCCCGTATCCAGCCGGTGTTCATATCAGGGGGTGGCGGAGGTCAGTCTTTATGTGAATGAAAAATACAGGGGACTGGGAGTGGGAACTGCGCTTCTTGAAGCAGTGATCAGGGAGTCGGAAAAGGCAGGTATCTGGACATTACAGGCAGGGATATTTCCTGAGAACAAGGCGAGCATACAGCTTAACCAACGGCTCGGGTTCCGCAGGATCGGCGTCAGGAAGAAACTGGGTAAAATGACGTACGGCCCTTATTCGGGAAAATGGCGGGATGTGGTCATGATGGAGAGGAGGAGCGGGGTGGTGGGGGTGGAATGAGGAGATATACGGTTTGAAATACCGGGCATCAGGCAGCAGCGTTTTGCACTGATACTTGCCATTATAGCTCTAAAAAAATTCAGGTGGGAAACAAGGGATCAGTTTATTTACTTGAGAAAGGATGGGTAATATGTACAAAACATTTCTCCGGACCGGATTTATAGCAGGGATGATGGTCTTGTGTCTAACCGGCTGTTCAAGAAAAAAGGAGACTCCCGTGTCAAAGAAAAAAAACCAAATCATTGTGGATCGGCTGGAAAATGCTGAAAAGTATTACACCCTCCATCCCGCATTTGAAAAGGCTTTTTCATTCCTCAAACAGAAGAATCTCAAGGATCTGCCCATGGGACGGCACGATCTGGATGGAAACCGTCTGTATGCCATGATCAGTAAATCACCAGGACGGAAACGTGAAAATGTCAATATGGAAGCACACCGCAAGTACATCGATATTCAGTACATTGTATCCGGAACCGATGAGATGGGATGGAGACAAACGGATAGCTGTACTCTTCTGGCTATTCCATATGATGCGGATAAAGACATCATGTTTTACAAGGACGAACCGGTCAGCCGTACCCCTGTCACCGCCGGATCCTTTACCATCTTTTTCCCGAACGATGCACATGCGCCTCTGATCGGAGACGGGGAAATTTATAAAGTGGTTATTAAAGTTGCTGTTGAATAAAGAACGCAGCCGCATTTCTGACAGGTAAAAGAATGCTGTCTTCATGGCAGGGCACCCGGTTTTTCGAAAGGGATTCAGTATGCTGAAAAGGACGGGTTGGATCGTGTTCGTTTTTATGATACCGGCGCTACTTGGGGACTGCGGGAAGAATCCGCGGTCCCGGCCTGTGTTGCACAAACCGGACAGCCGGCATTTCCTGTACACGGGACGCATTGATTTTACGGATCCCGGGAAGCCGAGGCTGAGCAGCGCAGGCGCCTATATCCAGGCAAGATTCAAGGGAAGCGCATGCTCGATTTTACTCGAGGATCAGAACCTCAATAACAATCATAACTATATTTCAGTAGTTATCGATGGGGAATATCTTGGCCGCGTTAAGATCAGCAGGAATATAGTGGAATATCCTCTGGTGAGCGGTCTTCCTGACAGGGAGCATACGCTTCAGGTGATCAAAGCTACTGAATCACAGATAGGTTATATCGATTTTCTGGGGCTGATCTGCGAACGGATTTTTCCTGTTGAAGGTAATCTGAAACGCAAAATAGAATTTATCGGGAATTCGATAACCTGCGGAATGGGGCTGGATATGTCCGGAATCCCGTGTGATTCCGGTGAATGGTACGATCAGCACAACGCATACCTTGCCTACGGGCCGAAGGCCGCAGGGGAATTACATGCAGACTGGCTTTTAAGTTCCGTATCCGGAATAGGGATAACGCGAAACTGGAATTCTCCAGGTCCGACGATGCCTCAAGTCTACGCTAATACTTTCCTGGATACAAATCCTCAATTAATCTGGGACAGGGATTCCTATGTTCCGGATCTGGTCTCTGTCTGCCTGGGCACGAACGATTTTTCCGATGGGGATGGAAGCTATGACAGGGCTGAGCTGGATTCAGCTCAATTTGTCAATGATTATATCCGGTTCATCCAGTTCTTTACCTATAACAATACTCCAACCGCTACTAGCGTTAAACGTGCCTATACCAGCAGTAGTAAGTAGAGAAGCTAAGTCGTAAGATACAGGATTCATTAGAACACCTGCCTACCAACGG
>CAYXFJ010000202.1:2673-5588 GCA_964464265.1 uncultured bacterium | reverse complement strand
CCCTTTGCGCCTGTCAGCCTGACCGAGTGGGCAGACGGCTTTCTCCTCTTTTCCGGAATGGGAATACTGCTCGCACCTGAAAGGTAACGGCCTGTGGTCGACTCCGGGCATGCCTTGATCTCCTGCGGAGTGCCTGTGGCGACCACATGCCCTCCATGCTCCCCTGCGCCCGGCCCCAGGTCGACCACGAAATCGGCAGCTTCGATGGTGCTCCGGTCATGCTCCACGACCAGGACCGTATTGCCCAGATCCCTAAGCGTGGTCAGAGTATTGATCAGGCGCTGGTTGTCGCGCTGATGCAGTCCGATCGAAGGCTCATCCAGAATGTAGAGAACTCCCACCAGCTGGGAGCCTATCTGGGTGGCCAGGCGGATGCGCTGGGCTTCGCCTCCGGAAAGTGTGCCTGTTGCCCTGTCCAGGGTCAGATAGTCAAGGCCCACGTTGATGAGAAAGTTCAGACGTTCCCTGATCTCCTTGAGGATCTGTCTGGCAATGGTCTCTTCTCTGGATGTGAGTTTCAGGGACCCGAAGAACTCAAGAGCGGATTTGATGGAAAGGGCGGTCACCTGATTGATGGACCTGTCAGCCACTTTCACGGCAAGGCTTTCCTGTTTGAGTCTTGCTCCGTTGCATTCAGGACAGGGAAGAGTGTTCATGAACCCCTCGATCCAGTTACGGATACCCTGTGAGGTGGTCTGAAGATACCTGCGCTCGAGATTTTCCACAATGCCTTCGAAACTTCTGACGAACGTCCCCACCGCTCTGTTGTCGCTGGACCGGTATTCGAATCGGAATTCACGGTTTCCGCTGCCGTACAGGATGATGTTCTGATGTTCCCTGTCAAGCTTGTGAAAGGGAGTATCCATGGAAAAACGGTAGGCTTTGGCAACAGCACGCATCCTGCTGAAAAACCATCCGTCACGTGATTCTCCCCAGGGTAAGACTGCCCCCTGGTTCAGACTTTTTGAGGGGTCCGGAACGACCAGATCCGGATCTATTTTCATGATGGTCCCGAGTCCGTTGCAGCCCTGACAGGCTCCGTACGGGGAATTGAACGAGAACATTCTCGGAGAGGGTTCATCGTAACTGATGCCGCAGTGCACGCAGGCAAAATTTGCAGAATAGAGTCTCTCTTCGGAACCGGCTATTTCGACGAGCACAATGCCGGAAGACAGCTTGAGTGCGGTTTCCAGGGAATCGGCCAGTCTCATGGATATCTTTTTATCCACGACAAGTCTGTCCACCACCACCTCGATGTCATGCTTCTTCTGTTTTTCGAGCTGTACCGGTTCATTGATGTCATGTATCTCACCGTCTATTCGCATTCTGAGAAATCCGTCCCTGCGGATCTGTTCGAACACTTCCCTGTATTCCCCTTTGCGTCCCCGCACGACCGGCGCCAGTATAACGATCTTGGTTCCGGTTTCGAGCTGAAGTATGGAATCCACCATCTGCTCTACGGTTTGTTTCTCGATGCGCCGGCCGCACGCATAGCAGTAGGGGATACCGATCCTGGCAAAGAGCAGTCTGAAGTAGTCGTAGATCTCGGTGACAGTACCGACAGTGGAGCGCGGATTCCTGCCCGCTGTGCGCTGCTCTATGGATATGGCCGGTGACAAGCCTTCAATACGGTCCACATCCGGTTTTTCCATGAGTCCCAGAAACTGCCTGGCATACGCGGAAAGGGATTCCACATAGCGCCGCTGTCCTTCCGCGTAAATCGTGTCAAATGCAAGCGAGGATTTCCCGGAGCCTGAAAGTCCTGTGATAATGACCAGTTTATTGCGCGGAATGTCCAGATCGATGTTTTTCAGGTTGTGTTCACGCGCACCGCGCACGATCAGCATATTCCTGTCTTGCGAAGAAGATCCGGATTTTTTCATGTATGTTCTCGGTTTCCAGCAATAGTTTGCTGTTTGTTTTTTTTATTTCTGCGGGAAGCAGTAACTGTATCTGTAAACTGTACAAAAAAAGCTTGTTTTTTAAAAAAATTATCTTTAAATACTACTCATCCTTTAAAATATCCCGCTTTTTATGACGGGGAATCGGTATCTTCTTATTCATTTTTCGAAAAGCGTTACCTGAACAGAATAAAAAAGGGGAGGACCTGATGATACGTAAAACAATCTGGACCGCACTATTGATATGTTTGATCACGGTACCTCTGATCGCACAGGTGTCCGTTTCTGATTCCGTGGCAAAGTATCTTGCCATCGGGGATGAAATGGGGACCAGATGGGACCACAAGAGTTCGACCGTTGCCTACCTGAAAGTCCTGGAGTTCGATCCGAAAAATTACGAAGCCTCCTGGAAAGCAGGTGATGAGTACACCGAAGTCGCAAATAAGCTTCCGGAAGACCAGAAAAAACAGAAAGAGATCTATTTCGATAAAGCCCGCGAGCTTTGCGAACAGGCCATCAGCATCAATCCCAATGGATGGGAGGGGTATTTCAGGCTTTCCGTTGCTCTCGGCAGGCTCGCTCTTTTCCGCGGCGGTAAGGAAAAGATCAATCTTTCCAAAAGGATCAAAGTGGAAGCGGATAAAGCAGTGGAGCTGAATCCGCAGGCTGATCTCGCTTATCATGTGCTCGGACGCTGGCATCAGAACCTGGCGAATCTGAGCTGGGTGTTGAAATCCTTTGCCAAAGTCCTGTACGGCGGAGTGCCGCCGGGATCCAACGAAGAGGCAGTGGCCATGTTCAAGAAGGCCATAGAGATCAATCCCACCCACATCGAACATTATCTTGAGCTGGCCCGTACCTATGAGTTCATGGGAAAGAAGGACCTGATGAGAGAGCCTCTGGCGAAAGTACTGGCGCTTCCGCCACTCGAAGAGGACGACAACCCGTTCAAGGAAGAAGCAGGGCAGATGCTGAAAAAGTTGTAATTGTCCTTTAGCAGGGCATGTGCATGGC
>CAYXFJ010000202.1:0-2663 GCA_964464265.1 uncultured bacterium | reverse complement strand
GACCGTTTCCGGACGGCGGCGTCCGAAGACGGCCAGATCGATACCAGCTTGATGAACATGCAACCCACCACACCGATACCGGCTTGATGAACATGCAGCCGGCTGGATCGGTTCAAGAGCCGGAAGCCTGCAGCCGGTCAAACCAGTTCCAGAGCGATCTCGTCCGCAACAAGGCTCCCTCTGGGAGTCAGGCTGAGGCAGCCATCCTGCAGGAAAGCATATCCTGCTTCCACGAGGCCGGGTACCAGGCTGTCCCTCTCCCCCAGCCAGTGAACCGGTATGCCTTCACTCAGCCTCAGACCCAGCGAGATCTTTTCAATCCTCTTCTGCTGATCGGTCAATATCTCGGCCTCTCTTTGTGGAAGCCGATCATGAGAAAGAACGGTGATATACTTTTCTATATCGGAACTATTCCAGAAACGTTTTCCCCCTGTGCAGGAATGAGCTGACGGACCGAAACCCAGGTACGGTTCTCCCTTCCAGTATCCCATATTGTGGCGGCACTGATACCCCGGTCTGGAAAAATTGGATACTTCATAGTGAGTGAACCCCGCAGAGGTGAGGAAGGAATCCGTCCAGAGCATCAGGTCGCACAGCCATTTCTCATCCGGAAGACTGAGGTCTCCGCCGGCTGCTCTGTCACCGAAAGGGGTTCCGGGGTGCAGTGTCAGACAGTAGGTTGAAATGTGCTGGACGCCGAGAGAGACGCTTCTGGCCACGGATTCTCTCCAGTGTTCCGGTGTCTGTCCCGGAAGCCCGAAGATCAGGTCTATGCCGATATTTTCGAATCCCGACTTCCGGGCTTCATGGATCAGCATCTCCCCGTCTGCTGAAGTATGAAGGCGCTTGAGGAATTCCAGCTCTTTGTCCACAAAGGATTGTATGCCTATGCTCAGCCTGTTGATGCCCGCTTCCCTGTACCGTTCCAGAGTACTGCTTTTTATTGAAGCAGGATTGGCTTCCATTGTGATCTCAGCATCTGCCGAAAGAGGGAAACGGTTTTTTACATGCTCCATGAGAAGAATAAGTGTATCTGCCGGAAGAAGGGAAGGAGTGCCGCCTCCGAAAAAAACGGTCTGAAAATCTTCCGGCGGAGCCAGGATTCCGGCGCTGAGGTCCATTTCGCGTTTTAATGCGGATACATAGGAAGGCAGAAGTTCCAGCCTGTCTACCGAGTAAAAATCACAGTAAGGGCACTTCCTCAGGCAGAACGGAAAATGTATGTAGATTCCGGCCATGGTTTACCGAATCAGTCCCAAGAGACGCGACCAGCGGATCTTCTCCAGCAGGCGGTAAAAAGGAGTTTCGTTGTCCCAGGACCAGTAAATGATCAGTGCCTCTCCGACCACGTTGCGCGCAGGGAGAAAACCCCAGTACCGGCTGTCCAGGCTGTTATCGCGGTTGTCTCCCATCATGAAATAATGGGGATATTTGACTGTATAAACATTGTCCCTGATAGAATTTCCATTGATGAAGTAATTTTCGACAGGATACATACGGATTGCCCGGGGCCATTTTTCCTGATTTTTCACTGTGAGCCGTATATTTTCCCCTTCATGGGAGATCGTCACTTTGCGGCCTTCGTACACGGCAAGCTGAAACCATTCGAACCATTTTTCCCGATTCGCATCCGTAAAGCGGATGGTATCGCCCGGTGCCGGTACCCGGACAGGCCCGTAAAAATCCCGGTTCCCGGAACCCTTCGGGAAAATGGCGCTTTCCTGATAGTCAGGGTCGTAAGTGGGGTATATGAATTTGGAGTGCGGCGCATCCGGGAAACGCTCGCCATTGATGTAAAGCGCTTTGTTACTGATATTAATGGTGTCGCCGCTCATCGCCACGCACCTTTTGATGTAATTGAGGGATTCATCCTGCGGGTATTTGAAAATAACCACGTCTCCCCGCTGGGGCGTCCGGAATCCGGGTGTCCGGAAGAAGGGTATGTTGAACCCCAGTTTGGTATAGGGGATGCCGACCCAGTCCGGTGTGCGGATGCCGTATACGAATTTATTGGCCAGAAGAAAATCTCCCACCAGAAGTGAATTTTCCATGGAACCTGTGGGGATGCGGAAAGGATAGATAACCAGTGCCCTGATCACAAGGGCTATTCCGATGGCAATGAGAAAGGATTCCGAATATTCCCTGAAATGGCTTTTCTCCCGGGGAGATCCTTTTTTTGTCTTGTTGGAATTGCGGCTCATCATGTCCTCATTTTATTTGAATTCAGATGTCGTTTCTGTTTCAATTTATTTTCAGCATGGCAAGAAATGCCTCCTGAGGAATCTGCACCCTGCCGAGCTGCTTCATGCGCTTTTTGCCTTCTTTCTGCCTTTCCAGCAGTTTGCGCTTGCGCGTGATATCTCCTCCGTAGCATTTGGCTGTCACGTTCTTGCGCAGCGGTCTGACCGTTTCCCTTGCGATGATCTTGGATCCCAGAGCGGCCTGTATGACCACCTCGAAGAGCTGCTTGGGTATGAGTTCTTTGAGTTTTTCCGACAGTTTTCTGCCCCATTCATAAGCCTTGTCCCTGTGCACGATCATGGACAGGGCATCTACAGGATCGTTGTTGATCAGTATATCGAGACGCACAAGATCCGATTCCCTATAAGCCAGAAAATCGTAATCAAATGAGGCATATCCTCTGGAAAGCGTCTTCAGCTTGT
>CAYXFJ010000201.1:0-5606 GCA_964464265.1 uncultured bacterium | reverse complement strand
TTTTACAGCGCCTCCTACTATCTGCCCTATAACATAGACACTGCCGGCGCCAGAATGATTTATGAAACCCATTTTCATCCCCTTGAACCAGCGGCTTCCGGGCAGAGGCTGAGATACACTCTCACGTTACTTGCCGATCCGCCTGAAGGGGGAACCATTGATGTGCAACCGCCCGGAGATACCCCCTATGCTGACAGCACGGTTGTGCTGACAGCAATAGTCAATCAAGGATTCCATTTCGACCGGTGGAACGGAATGGTCAATACAACGGATAATCCGTTCTCATTCGTCATGGCAGCGGATATGACCGTAACTGCCCATTTTCTCCATCTGAGAAACATCACTCTCGGCACAGATCCGCCGGGCCTTGATCTTGAGGCTGACGGGCAGATCTTCACGAGCCCGGCCACTTTCATATGGATCGAGGGGACCTCCCATGAGATCAGTGCCAGCTCGCTGATTGACGGTCCGGAAGGGACACGTCACCTGTTCTCCTCATGGAGCCAGGGAGGCGGGCGTATACAGAGCTACCAGGTACAGGCGGATGCGGAATTGACCGCTCTGTTCAGAACCCAGCATTACCTGACCACCACAGAGATCCCGGAGGATGGAGGGGATGTGGTACCTCTCCCCCCCGGAGACTGGTTCAACAGGGATTCTCTGATCACTGTTGAAGCAGAACCCGCAGCCTACTATGCGTTTATCGGATGGTCGGGGGATGCTTCAGGTGCTACCTCACCTTTTTCTCTTCTCATGGACGGACCCAAACAGGTGACCGCCAATTTCGGCAACTATCCCCCTGTTGTGAATATACCGGATACTTCCTTTGCAGAGGATGACACATTAAAGATCTCTCTTGCCATGCTGTACAGCTGGATCGAAGATCGGAACAACGCGGACAATCTTCTCGTGATCAAGGCCAGAGGCGGAGACAGGCTGGATACAAAAATCCTTCTTCAAACGGGCATGATCCATCTGTATACCTCAGAAGAAAACTGGTACGGAGAGGACACGGTACTGGTCACGGTCACCGATCCTCTCGGATCATCCGGAAAGGATAATATCCGGATTACCGTGACACCCGTGCCGGATCCCCCTCTTCCACCATCGCTCTTGAGCCCCCAGAAGGATATGAATGTCCTGGAATGGCCTGACAGCATCGTTTTCGTCTGGTCTGAAGCTTATGATCCGGATCCGGAAGACACGGTCAGATACCTTTTTCAGCTGGATACAACGCAGACATTCTCGAGTCCGCGCCTCATTCAGGTTCAGCCCCTGTTTCAAACCCGGTATGCCTTTTCCTGGCCTGACGCATACGGTGATGGATCTTATTTCTGGCGCGTTTTTTCTCTGGACAGGCACTTTTCACCGGTGGTCAGTGAAGAGACAGGATCACTCGAGCTCGCCACTGGATTGGCCAGTCCTGCTCAAGGCGGGCCTGACGTTCCTGTTCTTGAGCAGAATTATCCCAATCCATTCAATCAGGCGACTTCTGTCCGTTTCGGATTGCCCTCACCCTCAAGGATCGAGCTTGCAGTTTACAACAGCAGGGGGCAGGTGGTCCGTGTGCTCGAACAGGGGAAAATGGAAAGAGGATACTATACGAAGGAGTGGGACGGGATGGACCGGGATGGAAAGGCCGTTTCCACAGGAATATATTTTGTCGTGATCAAGGGAGACTCTTTCAGGCTGGTAAGGAAAGCGCTGCTGCTCAGGTGACGCCTGCTGATACAGGCTGAATGCCTGTAATGCACACCCCGGATCAGGGCGAAAAGGATATCTATGATCGCAGTTGAGAATCTCTGTAAGACCTTCAAACTGTCCAGACAGCAGAGGAATGAACTGGGCCTGTCCAAAAATGCCAGACTGGATGCAGTGAAAGAAATCGATTTTGTCTGCCGCCCGGGGCGTATTTTCACGCTGATAGGCCCCAACGGAGCAGGCAAGACCACGGCGCTCCGAATGATCGCCACCCTGATGAAACCCACGAAGGGGAGTATACGCATCACGGACATCGATGCAGTAAAATATCCCCAGAAAGCCCGGGAGAAAATCGGATTTCTCACTGGAAGCACCCGGCTTTACGAAAGGCTGACTCCCGTCGAGCTGGTGAAATACTATGCGGACCTGCACCGCATGGATGGAAAAGTGTTCAGGAGACGCAGGGATGAACTTTTCAGTCTTCTCGGTATGACCGGTTTCGCGAGCCGGAGGATAGGCAAGCTCTCGACCGGGGAGAGGCAGAAGGTTTCGATCGTGCGCACGATCATTCACGATCCGGATGTCATCGTTCTCGACGAACCCACTGTGGGGCTGGATGTGATCACCTCAAAGAATATCATCACGCTCATCCGCCGCCTGAAAGAGGAAGGTAAGACTGTGCTCTTCTCAACGCATATCATGGGAGAAGTGAGTCTTTTAAGCGACGATATGGCCATCATCCATCAGGGAAGGCTCCGGTATTGCGGCACTTATTCGGATTTCAGGGACCAGATGAAGACCGCTTCCATGGAGGAAGAGTTCATCAGGCGGGTGCAGGAGGCAGTATGAGGACGATCTGGACTATTTTCCGGAAAGAGCTGATCGATTCCCTGCGCGACAGGAGAACCATGATCACCATGGTCATAATCCCGCTTCTGCTTTTTCCCGCCCTGATTGTAATTTCTTCCCGCGTCATGATGTCTCAGGCCAGAAAAGCGCAGGAACGCACGCTTGTGATCGGATTGATCACGACGGGTAATGCTTCGGCTTTCACGGAGGAAATCCTGAAAAGGCAGGACTATCATGTTATCCAGGATCTGACCATTGAAAAAGGAATGCGGTGGGTACAGCAGGACACTCTGGATGCTTTGCTGGTCTTTGATCCTGAATTTGACAGTCAGATTGCCCGAATGGCGTCCGGGAAGGTGATCCTCTATTATAAAGCGATGGAAGAAAAGGATATAGAATCCGACCGACTCAAGAGCATGCTGTACGGGTTCCGTGATCGTCTGAGATCCGAACGTTTCAGGCGAATGGGGATCGATGAAGCTGTCATTGAGACGATCCATATTGATGAGTTCAATCTGGCATCCTTGAAGGAAAGACTTGCAGGCATAGCCGGAGGATTTGTTCCTTATTTGTTCATTATATTCTGCTTCATGGGCGCCATGTATCCGGCCATTGATCTGGCAGCAGGCGAAAAAGAAAGGGGTACTCTTGAAACGCTGTTCACTTCTCCGGTGGGCAGGCTGGACATAATGATCGGCAAGTTCGGTGTGGTGGTTCTTACAGGCATAGGTTCCGCGGTCGTGTCCCTGATAGGCCTTTACATAGGTATCGGCCAGATGGGTGATATACCGCCCGAGCTCCTGAGAACCGTACTTTCCATACTGAAGATGGATACCATCCTGCTTCTCATTTCCCTGCTTTTCCCTCTCACAGTCTTTTTCGCAGCCATACTGCTTTCCCTTTCGATATTTGCCAGATCATTCAAAGAAGCCCAGAGCATCATCAGCCCCATGATGATTATTGTCATCGTGCCTGCCTTCATCGGACTTATGCCAGGGATGAAGCTGACCTATGCCACAGCCCTGATACCCATACTCAATGTTTCACTTGCCACGCGAAGCATCATTGCAGGCGCGATCACGCTTCCATTGATGCTGATCGTCTATATAAGCCTATTCGTCTACGCGGGTGCCAGCATAGCGATCTGCGCCCGGATATTCAGTAATGAAAGAAACATATTCAGATAAAGGGATCTGTCAGAACAATTGGAAAAGAATTACTATGTGAGTATCCCGGGAGTGATACAAGTTTCCGCCGGTGAACTGGCTGCCGCTATGGAATTGGGGATGCGATCCCGGGATCCGGTCGGCCGGTCTCAGGATGAAGCGGTAGAATCAATTTTTTGCAGGATTTGACAATGGATGTCCGGGCGCGCATCATTGTATCAGGTGTCGTTCAGGGGGTTGGATACCGGTTCTTTGTCCAGCGCGTTGCAAGAAGGATGCTTTTAAACGGCTGGGTGAAAAATCTATTTTCAGGTGAGGTAGAACTGGAAGTGGAAGGCCCGAGAGGTCTGATCGAATCCATGATTAAGGAGCTCAGGACAGGAAGTCTTCATGCAACAGTGACAGAAATTCAGGTAGAGTGGAAAAAATATACCGGACAGTACAGCGGATTTGATATCACTTACTAGGACAAAAAGCAGGAGTCGCGCATGCGGGATCTACAATCTTATATCAGAAATGTTCCCGATTTCCCCAAACCCGGGGTCGGATTCAAGGATATCACCCCTCTTCTCAAGCATCCCGAAGCCCTGAAAGAGGCGGTTATGGCTATGTGCGAGCCTTATCGGAATATGAATCTGGATACGGTTGTGGGTATTGAGTCCAGGGGATTCATTTTTGGCGGAGCCATGGCCGTTCATCTCGGGGCTGGTTTTGTGCCAGCCAGGAAGCCAGGTAAACTGCCCGCAGAAACGCTGCAGCAGCGATACAGCCTTGAGTACGGCACCGATGCTGTCGAGATACATAAAGATGCGATCAAGAACGGGAGTCATGTACTTGTCGTGGATGACCTGCTTGCCACAGGAGGTACAGCCTCAGCAACGGTAAATCTGGTGAAGAAACTCGGAGGGAAAGTCGTGGGTGCCGTTTTTCTCATCGAGCTCGCATTTTTGAACGGCAGATCCAAATTGGGCAATATTCCCGTACATGTTCTGATCGAGTACGATTCAGAATAGAGGATCGAAAAGGGACGATCGGGATTATAAGAATATACTTGATTTTCACGAAGGCAGTGGATATATTCCCATGTTCCTAATAACATCAGTCGTAACCTTTACGATTGGGGAGGAGTATAGTGAGAAGGTTTATCGTTTTACTGGGGCTCTTTTTCGTCATGATCGCTGTTCTGATTCCGGCTGTCTCATATTCGAGAGAAAAGATCACCCTTGCGGTTCTGGATTTCGAAGCGAAGAACATCGATCAGCAAAAGGCGGATGGTGTCACAGATCTTCTGCGTACCGAGCTTTTCAACACGGGAAGGTTCAAGGTCGTCGAGCGGGAGAAGGTCCGCAAGATCCTGGATGAACAGAATTTCCAGATGTCCGGACTGACCGATGCGAATCAGGCTGTTGAGATCGGACGCATGCTCAACGTTGAAAAGATAATGGTCGGCACAGTGACTGTTCTGGGAAGGACCCATGTGATCAATACGCGAATGGTGGATGTCCAGTCAGGGCTTGTCAGTCTGGCCGAATCCGTTGAATCCTCAAGGGGCGAGGAAGGCCTGCTCCAGGCCCTTGTTGAACTTTCCATGAACGTTGCTTTGAAAGTGGGGATGGAAGGATCCATCATCCGTATAGATAAAAAAGAGGTGTATATTGACCTGGGGAGCACGGATGGTGTTAAAGATGGCCAGATTTTTCAGGTTTTCCGCTCCGGTGATGTGATCACGGATCTGGAGGGTAATATTATCGGTGCTCAGGAGGAACAGGTCGGAATCGTGATCATTTCCAAGGTCAACGAAAGATTTTCGGTAGCAGCAGGAAAAACATCAACAAAAGGATTTATGAAAGGGGACAAAGTTAAACCCTCTTCAGCGGACATTCCTCAGCC
>CAYXFJ010000200.1:0-5705 GCA_964464265.1 uncultured bacterium | reverse complement strand
CAGAAACAGAAAGGCACTCCCTGAGGACGCTTCTCCAGAAAATCCTGAAAGTTCCGGGCATAGTCATCGGGTGAGTTGCCCCTCGAATTTTCCCTGTCCTGATACCGGTTGTATGCAGGCCCGGCAGGGTTGTCTTTCCGCCCTCCGGCTTTCCAGTCCGTTGGGCCGCACCCCTTGCCCGTGAATCCGACATGGTACCCGGCCTTACTGAGAAGATCGGTGTACACTACCAGTCCTTCAGGCCACGGGGTATGATTCATGGATGCTTCATGCAACCGGTAAAAAGGCATGCCGGAAAGAATGGAAGCGCGGGACGGATTACACGAAGGCACTGAAACGAAGGCATTCCGGAAAAGTATGCCTTCTTTCGCGATCCGGTCAAATGCGGGCGTGCTTACGAACGAACAGCCATTGGCCCCGGTATGCGCATAAGACTGGTCGTCTGAGATGCAGAAGAGAATACTGGGATGGCTGCGTGCTTTCATGCACCCGTTTATCAGGAGGGGCATTCCAAAAGTGATACCCGCATATCTACAGAATGTGCGGCGGTCCATGTTATTCGCTTTCTTTGAGTTCCGGGGCGTTGATCACTGGAAGCCACCGGGAGAGCTCCTTTTTCACATCGCTGTATTTTGTGTCATTTGCGAGGTTCTGCCATTCAAGCTCATCGCTATCATGGTCATACAGCTCCTCTGAACCGTCCGCGTACCGGATGTACCTCCATTTCGGGGAGCGCAGCGAATGATTGTCCTTCATGTAAGTAGTCAGCGAAGGACGTTCCCAATCTGCCTGAGGATTGTTGCACAGAGGCATGAGGCTCACTCCCTCAAGTCCTTCCATTGGTCTCAGGCGGCAGAGATCCACGAGCGTCGGATAAATATCCAGAAGATTGACCGGAGCGTCGCAGCGCTGGCCTTCCTTGATCATTCCCGGAGCAATAAAAGCCAGAATATTATGGGTTGCCTCTTCCCATAGCGCGAACTTGCGCCAGTGCAGTTTCTGTCCGAGATGCCATCCGTGATCCGACCAGAGGACTACGATGGTGTTGTCTTTGTACGGGCTTGAATCCAGCCCCTCAATCACATGACCGATACAGTCGTCCACAAAGCTGATGCAGGCCAGATATCCCTGAACCGCACGCGCCCACTGGTCGTATTTCAATACGTTCGCATGATCTTTTCCCGGATTCGCCATCTTCACACCCAGCGGTGGCACATCATCCAGATCCTTTTCGTTGACCAGAGGCAGCGTGACCGATTTCAGCGGATAACGGTCAAAATAGTTTGTGGGCACGAACCAGGGAAGATGGGGCTTATAAATGCCGCAGCCAAGAAAGAAAGGTTTGTCGTGTTCCTTTTGAAGCTCCTTTACCGTCCAGTCAGCCACTTTCCAGTCAGGCATATCCTCCGTGGCTCTTCCCTCGAGAGGTCCCCAGTCAAATTGCGCTGTACCGGGTATGCCGTTCAAAGGAAGCTTGTCCTTAGGCGGAGTGGCTCCGCCGGGTATATTTTCATAATAGTCCCAGGATTCCGGATGCTCGTAGTTTCCATGATAGATTTTCCCTGCGCCCATGGCCTTGTAACCGTGCGCCATGAAATGCTGAGGCAGGGTGGTCCTGGTTTCGAGCACATCACTGGTGCGCCAGTCCTGCGAATTCCGGTATACTCCGGAGGTCGAAGGCCGTATCCCTGTCATCAGGGCAGCCCTGGATGGATTGCATGCAGGTGCCGCGCAATAGGCACTGGTGAACAGAATGCCACGGGAAACCAGCCGGTCAATGTTCGGTGTGCGTATATCCGGATGCCCGCCAAGGCATCCGACCCAGTCATTGAGATCATCAATCGCTATGAAGAGCACGTTCACCGGTTTCTGGCGGGCTGTGCATTTTATACCCGGTATTCCTCCCATGATGCATGCAGCTGCGCCGATCCCTGAAGTCCTTAAAAAATCACGCCTTGTTTGTGTTTGTTTCGTTGGCATATCCGTTTCACCCCTTTTATTTTTTTATCATACTGTAAAGTCCGGCTCCGTGAGGTTCAAGCACAGTACCGAACTCTTTCTCAAATATCCCCAGATCCCTGTGCTCCCACAGGTCACGGATAGTATATGCATCTCTCATATATTCCCATTCGAATATAAAAGAAACAGACTGTTTTTCATCTGCAAGATTGAAGAGTGCGAGGTATTTTTCACCGCTCTCCGGGATGTCTGCCATCCAGCAGGCTCTGGCATCGTTCCTGTAGATCTGACGGTTGTTCTCGCTTTTCTGATTGACTTCAAGCACCTCCTGATTCTTCAGATAAGAAAGGCTCTCCAGAGAGGACGTAAGAAGATCCCCTCCCATCATGAGAGGTGACCGGGATATGCACCACAGCGTCATCAGTGTTCTGTGCTCGGGCCATGTGAGCTTCGACATCCGGTCCGGTCCGTGGGGTCTTCCACCGATAGACAGGTGACCGATGGGGAGCATATCCCCATCCGGCCAGTGGTTAGGCTGTATAAAGGGCGACCATGCATTGAGAAGATCAAAATTGTGAACCAGATTCTCCCATTCATCCCAGAAATCATCGGATATACGCCATAGATTTGCATTTTTTTCAAGAAATTTTGCCTGTGACAGGGGCGCTTCTCCGGGAGAAAGACTGAGAACCATGGGCCTGCCGCACTGGTCCAGGGCCTTTCTCATCATCTCGATCTCACCCTTATGAAAAGGAGGGGCCATCATGTCATCCGCTTTAATGTAATCCACCCCCCACTCCGCATACAGATCGAATATTGAATTGTAATACTCCTGTGCTCCCGGTTTTGTGGGATCCACACCGAACATATGGTTCAGCCAGGGACAGGTATCCCACAGTTCTGCGATATCTCTGGCAGTCCAGGATGTTCCGAGAACAGGTCTTTTTTCAAAATAAGCCTGTCTGGGAATGCCGCGCATGATGTGTATGCCGAATTCCATTCCTTTGCTGTGCACGTAATCTGACAGAGGCTTGAATCCTTTCCCCCCGGCTGAGGACGGGAACCGGTTCACAACAGGCAGAAGCCGTCCGTACGGGTCCATGGTCAGCGTATCTATGGGTGATCCATCCGGATTCAGCCTGAGATCCGCATGGCCGAACCTGCGGCTGGGATTGTTCCAGTCCCCTGGTTCCGGATGGAACCAGAGGTAATCGATCACTGCATAGGTCCATCCGTATTCGAGTAAATTTTCCGCCATAAAATCCACGGTGGCGCGGAACTGATCCTCGTTGATGGCACTGTCGTAGGCATCGAAACTGTTCCAGCCCATGGGCGGGGTTGAAGCAATCATTTCTTGCTTGGCAGATTGCTGCTGAAAAACTTGACAGCTCAGCATGAACGCCAGTAACAACATAAAAAGCAGGATCGGTTTTTTCATGAATTTCACATCAAACAGGACTTTGCGAATTGATAGATCGGAGGGATTCTTCATTAATCTCCCTGTATCTTTTCCAGATTCTGAAGACTGGTTTTCGCTTCCCGCAATTCCGGCGGATCCCCCTCTGCTTTTTTCCAGAGATCGAGAAACCGGGTATACCGGTCTGCTGCTTTATCTTTCAATCCCATGGTTTCGTAAACCTTCGCAAGTTGGAAATGCAATAGAGGATGGATCATCCGCATATCTTTGTTTTCAGGATCGAATACAGTCAGCCGTTCATACTCGCGCGCTGCGGATTTAAGATCCCCCTTCTCGAGATAAGCTCTTGCCAGAACATCGCAATGGAACGGTAGACCGGTAGGAAGATTGTACCATCCCATATTGGGACTGTATAACGAGGGTTGCCGGGGAAGATCCAAACTTTTTAGAAGAGCGATCGCACTGTCAGTTTGTCCCAGAGCAAGAAGCAGATTGCCATGAAGGCGTTTCCTTTCATAGTCCACAACATCCCGCGCCCAGTCGTCCAGCGTAGACAGACTGTCCTGAATGATCGCAATCTTTTTTCGGGCGGAACCGTACCGGTTCCGCATCACATCTATCTCTCCAAGAAGCAGGGTACTGTACATCCATCCGCGGGAATATTCCCGTGCTCTTACGTCCTTTATGCGTTCAATGGTGCTCAGAGCCAGGCTTTCGGCTTCTTCCATTTTATCCTGACCGAGAAGCGACCAGATTCTCATACAATCCATTATTGGGGACATTCCCACAGCACCCCTGGAATCCCAGAAAGTCCGTGACCGGGTACTATATTCCATGGCTTCCGAATAACGCCCACTCATCGAGAAAATCATGCCCATGAATGCCAGTCCGCCGCCTGTCTCCTGTCCCATGCGAAACATAGCCTCTTCAAAGCACTTCAAACCTTCTTCGTAATTTTCCAGCAGAGAGTTCAACAGTCCTAATTTGTATCCTGATCCAAAAAAATCCGGTTTTCGCTTCAGCGCATCTCTGAATAGAACCATGGCTAAATCCAGGTTACCCATATTGAAATAACAGTCTCCCATGGAATCGTAGGGATTGGGCTCATTGGGCATCAGCTCCGTATACCGGCGCAGACACTCGACCGCCTCCTCAAATCTGCCGAGAGCCATGTACTCATATCCGAGCTGGTTTATGGAAGGACCGTGGCTCGGATCCAGGCGTATGGCTTCCTTGAGCTCAGTAATGGCATTTTCACGTCTTCCCAGATTAACATAATTCAGAGCAAGTTCGTAACGGACTTGTTTTTCGTTCGGGAACCGGGTCCGCATTGCCTCAAGGATCTCTGTGGCTCTGGTGAGGTTTACTTCGACTCTCTTGGCATAGCCTGCCTCGATGTACATCCGCTCCTTTCCAGTCGCTCTGCTGGAGAGCTGATAAGCCCGGGTGATCATGGAGTTTCTCGCACTGACATTGGTAATTCTATTGTTCGCTTCTCCCAGATAGAGCCAGGCAATGGCAAAGGAAGAATCCAGCTCTACTGCCCGCGTCAAAAGCCGTATGGAATCGAAAGTATCCATATTCTCGAACTTATCACGTCCTAAAAGAAAATAGCTGTACGCTTCCATGGATTGTGTGGTGATCTCTGCAATGGGTCTGGTTTGCTCTTTCTCTGCTGATGCCAGACCGATTCCCCTTGCGATCTCCTTGCTGAGAGCGTCGATCTGGTTCTTAAGGATGCTCGCTTCGCCATCCCCGTTCGACTGGGCGCCTGCCACCATGCGCTTTGTTTCCACATCGAGCACTTTGACATCCGTGGCGAACCGGTCTCCTGCTTTCGTGAAACTGCCGAGAATGATCGACTTCACACCATCCATGCGGCACAACTCAAAACCCAGATCGCGGTCAATAATCTGAGGTTCCTCTTTTCCCAGCTGTTTTATAAGATCCCTCATTCTCTCCCAGGTGGTCACGCGCAGATACCTGGATTGCTCCAGGCTCGTGATGAGCAGATTGGGAATGGCCTTCATCAGGTAATCGTACTGCGGACTGCCGGTCTGGTTCTCGAATGAAATGACAGTGACAGGTATCAGTTCTCCAGAGGAACGGGATCTTAAAAATAGACGTCCCAGAAAGAGGGTCGTCACAATAACAAACAATCCGGCAGCCGCCGTGACAAGATCACGTACCCTCCCGGATGTTTTTTTCAGCGGAGCAGCTGTCTTCACGGGTTCAGGCTGGATCGTCCTTTGCGAATCGCTCCGGACCGTACCGGCCGAACGCTTGAGATGCCTGAGATCCGCGATCAGATCATCCGCATGCTGATACC
>CAYXFJ010000199.1:0-5718 GCA_964464265.1 uncultured bacterium | reverse complement strand
TGGGAAGAACAATGCTCAATTCACGCTCCGTGGACTGCCGTGGCTGATCCTTGCGCTGTATCCCCATCAGCATACCGACCACACTGCCCGTATTATCCAGAACCGGGCTTCCACTATTACCGGGGGGTATCATGATTTCTATTTTTAACAGTCCGTCCCTGCGCTTGCCTATATAAGTCCCGAATGTCAGGGATGGGAAAACACCCATTGAGTTGCCGAGAACGATCACCTGCGAGTTCAATTCCATGGACGCACTCTCGCCAATATGGACAGGCACGAGATCATGGGCATCCAGCTTCAGAATCGCGATCCGGGCCAGATTGTCTTCCCTCATGATCCATGCAGGATAACTCTTCCCGTTGGACAGAGTGACGACTATACTGTCCGTATCTTCGATAACGTGGCTTCGGGTGAGGACGAATCCATCCGCATCATATACAAATCCGGAACCTACCTTGCAGTCATCGCGGTTGTGTACAGATAATGCCCTGATGCTGACAACAGACTTCTTGGCTTCCTGAATGGATTTTTGATGTTCTCTGTATATTTCTGACGGATTTCGCGGTTCAATACGGTTCTGCGCATGTGCGTACAGGAACAGAAACGGGAAAACGAAAAAAGGACACTTCACGATCATACCTGGATCCTCTAAAAACTCACCTGAGTCATTCTCTCCCTCAGCATAGCCCTTCGCTCGGCCAGCAGGGAATCGATGGAAATGGGTCCGTTTGAGCTTTCCGCCGCTGACGGAGATTCTGTATTTTCCAGTGCAGGTTCCAGTGCCGGGATTTCGTCTATCACGTACTGGATCCCTTCGCTGCGGTTCTCAGCTGATTCGGGTGTAACGGCACCTGTTTTCATCCATTCCAGAGGCTTTTTACCTGCACGCATGTTCCCGGTGACCATCCAGACACCGGCCACAAGCAAGACAACAGCCATTCCGACAGCAGGAATCCACCGGTTGGGGAAAAAGAAAAAATTCGGACGGTACGTGCGTTTTTTCGCCAGTTCGCGCCTTATCCTCCCCCGCAGGAGTATGGGGAACTCATCGCTCGCTTTAACTTGAGGCAAATCCTTTAAATGTTTTTTCAGGCTGCGGCAGCGGTTTGCCAGAAGGGAACACGGTTCACAGACTTTCAAATGACTTTCGAGGTCTTTTCGATGGAGAATATCCAGTTCATCATCCATACAATCCAGTATATACTGCTTATACCTTTCGCAAGAGGTCATGCACCCTCCTCATCATTGATTCAAAAGATACTGCAGTTTCTTCTGCAGACGCATACGGCCACGATTCACTCTGGATTTGACAGTTCCAATGGGTATCTTCAGTATATCGCTTATCTCTTCGTACGAAAGTTCCTGAATATCTCTCAAAACAACAACCTCTCTGAATTTAGCGGGCAATGCCATTATCTCGTCCCTGATCTCTTTTTGCTCGATTTCGCTCGTAACGATACGGTCGGGAGTATTCATGAAATCAGGCGCTTCATATTCTTTATCTTCGAATCCAGCACTGCTCATGGATACAATCCTTCTTCTCCGTCTCCTTCTCAGCTCCGTTTTTGCCAGGTTACCCGCTATGGTATAGATCCACGTGGAAAATTTCGCTATGTTCCTGTAAAGATGCTTATTGCGGAATACTCTTAAAAACGTCTCCTGTATCACATCTTCTGCATCGACACGGTTTCCGAGAAAATTATAAACGAAATTGATAAGAGGATCTTTGTATCGGCTGACTATCTCTTCAAAAGCATAAACGTCCCCGTTCTGGAAACGCTCGATCAATTCCTCGTCAGTCGGCAATCTTGCATTACCCTCTCGATCATGCGTCCTCGTTTTATCTAACAATTTCTACTCCGAAAAAGTTCCTGAATCCAAACAATTTTCTACATCGCTGCATACCACTTGGCGTGAGGCAATCCAGATATAATATCATGGATGACAAGGGAAATGACAGTTTGTGACTTTAGCGGACTGGACTTCAGCAGCAAATCAGCCTGCAGCAGCATCTCCATGGCTGATTCAAGTTCCTTCATCCTGTACCGTTTCGACTGGTCAGTATACAGCCGGCCGAAAAAGGGCTTCAATCCCAGAGACTGCCAGATTTTTTGCTCTGATAAGCGGCGGTCTAAAAGCGTGCGTACCTGCATCAGAAGCTTAATGCGGTTGAAAAGGTCTATGATTATCCTCGTCGGAGGATATCCGTATTCCAGAAGGCCGTTCAGGATTTCAAGAGCAGTCCGGAAATCCTTCCTGCCTACGGAATCCGTCAGGTCCCAGGGGTTGTACTGCCGGGAGTAACCCACAACCGAGATAACATCGGAAAGCGTGATCTCTTTCTTGCCCCAACTGAACGTGATCACTTTCTCGATTTCATGATGGAGTGACCACAGGGCTGTGCCTGCCTGGCTCACCATGGCCTGTGCAGCTTCGTCGGAGATCGTGATTCCTTTTTGAACTGACCTGTCCTTGACCCAGCTTACAGCCTGATTTTCATAAAGCTGTGCGCATTCCGCGCATAAGGTACCCTTCACAAGAGCCGAATAGAATTTCTTTCTTTTATCTATAATTCCGGCTGTAAGAACAAGACAGGTCGACTCCAGAGGGGATTTTATATATGAAAGCAAAAGTTCTCTGTCTTTCTCTGAAAGACGCTGAACCGATTTCACGACAACCAGACGTTTCTCAGCCATCATCGGATAAGAGGATGCGATCCTGACTATCGTTTCACCGTCAGTGTACTCCGACTGCAGTGTATCCAGATTGAAATCCCTGGTTCCGGACTCGACCACTTTCTGGACGAGCGTGCGGATCACTTCATCGATAAAATAGATTTCCCTGCCGAAAAAAAAATAGACCGGTGCAATCTCGCCTTTTTCGATCGCTCTCTGTATTTCGAAAATCGTCACGCAGAGACTCCATTCCGTAATTTTTCCGGATCAGGTGTCGCTCTTGGCAGGGACTCCGGAGCGGCTCACCCGCTCTCCGGCACCTATGGGTGTATTCTTTCCCTTTCTTAACCATTTTCTGAGGGAGATCGGGACGTTGAAAAAAAGATCGAATACCGCATGTTCAAGCAGCGCGCCTCTCTCGCCAAATACAGGGATCACATTCACCGCACGTGTAGCCCAGCGACCTGCCATGAAACGGGATAACAGAGGATACCGGGTCACCATCTGCAGGGGAAATCCGAGGTAACCGATATTGCGCCAGATAGAAACAAGCGCAGCTATCCAGTAACCTTTAATATCCCGGTCCCTTACCATCAGATACACAACATATCCTCCGCGGATCATAGAGCCTGGAGAAATGGGCATAAATTGTATTGAAACCAGTATGGCCGCAGCATAAGCTATGGACTCTGCAAAATTATTACCGAACCGTATCATGGCAAAAATGGCGATGATGACATAGATGATTTCGGAAATGGGAAGTGTGCACATATGAACAGCCAGAGCCTTGAGGTAGATCTGAATATAGGGTTCTTTGAGCCTGGAAACAATGAAGCGCTCTTCCTCAAAGGTGAGCATGCCATCCTCTCTGCCCTCCTTTACCATATCGAGAATCCACCGCTCCCTGAAGGTAGTATTAAAATAGAGCTTTAATGGATACGTGACGACATGCTTGACCCTGTCCCAAGCATAAGCAGGCTCAACAAAAAAACGGTGCCATTTGGCGGGCAGCCATCCTAAAAAGACTGTTTGCAGCCAGAATGGAAGAGGCCTGCGGATCAGCCTTTCTATCCTTTCATCAGAAGCGCGTCCGTCCCTCTGCCAGTCGACAAGGTGGGAACACAGGATTGCATGAAGGGTTTGAGACCTGTAGGTTTTCCGCCTGATGAAAGACTCAAGATGCATTCTGTAGTTTTTATTCCCGGCCAGACGGAGAAGGCGTTTACCGAAAGGAACAAAATCCAGAAAATAAAAAACCAGAAAAAGAAGGGGAGAATGCTTCGCTTTTTCAACTGCGGCATCATCCAGACGACCTCCATTCCGCCAGCATTCCAGAAGACCGGATACAATATTTCTGCCAAGTACAGGATCCGCCAGAGTAAGGATGCCGTGATGGGACAGATCCGGCAAAGAGGACCGGTACAAAAAATCCCTTTTCCTGAGTTCTTGAAGAACGGGCGTGAGATCCTGGAAATCCTTCCGGTGACGTAAAACAAAGCGCTCGAGCGTTTTGATATTCCCCCTGTCAAACTGGACAAAATTACCCCTTTCCGCCCCTTCGAAGATCAGCTTTACATCGGCCGGGCTCATGGGAAGAAAAGGCAGAAGTACGAGGCCTGCTTTGAAATCAATGGCTGTATGGTTTTCTCCATTGCCTTTCTTCGCCCGTAGCCGTTTTAAAACATTGGGCTGGCTTTTCATGGTCCACCATTCATACTGTCTGGCAAACTCATGAGCACCCATTTCATGGCAGAGAACGACTGTCTTCTTCATGAAGCGTTTCTTATCCAGGTATTCAGAAGGCCGTTCCCGCCTTTTTTTATCGAATTTGCTGTCGTCTATCTCGAATTTCCAGTTTCTTCCTTCCACCCATTCGTTCAGTTCACCCCAGGTTCCCGATCTGCTGTCGAAAAATGTACCAAAAGTATCCACAGCTGCGGTTTCAGTACCAAAAACTGTCCTCATTCCCCTGCGGATGATTTTCTGCCACAGTACTCCGCTTCGTGCTGCAGCATGGCTCAATTGAGGAGCAAAGGGACCCTGATATGCCAGTCTGAAAAGAATATTGCGGAAAGAAAGCGCGAATCCGGAAGGAGGTTTTGCCAGTTTTACCGCATAGGTCTTTCCTGTGGCTACACCACCCGATTTTCCTGTTTTTCCATTGATCCCGAGAACGCGCACACGGTATACCTGTCCTGCAAACCCTCCTCCGATAAACCTCTCCACTTCAAACCGTACGCGTGCTTTTTTGTCCGGTACGATCCCCTGTATTTCGGTTTCGAGTACATCACCGGTACTGTAGCGTTTGGGATAATATTTTTTATGAAGGCTCTGGGAATTGACCACCTTCATGAGACGATCGTGAAGCGCTGTGTTGAATTCTTCACCCAATATAACCACCCTGGCAGATAAGCGGTAAAATTATTAATGTTAAATAATGTAATCGTTTCTGTGAAAAGATGCAAGAGCAAACCGGAAGATTTGAAGCGGAAGGTCTATTCTTGACTGCTCTCATACATTTCAAATCATCTTTCTGCCTCACCATGAGCAGAGGATTCCGGTAAAAGGCTTTCAGGAAATCTTTATTCGGATAAAAAATACCCCGGATTTCCCAAAAGGGTCCTCCGGGGTATGAATGTAATATGTGACCGATTGATTACGGCTGGAAACGAATGCCTCCAAATATGGTCACGAACGAGGTAGGATCATCTTCGGTAAACACATAGTGGTATTTGGCGCCTGCGAAGACAGAAGCAATCGGAGCTACCTGGAATTCAAGCCCGACACCGGCATTCGCACCAAACTTGTTATCACCCTCGCCGCCTTCCTCTGTTCCCTCGTATACAGTCTCACCCTGATATTTCATAACCACTTTGACATCACTTGCTGACATCATATAATATCCACCCGCGATGCTCGCAAAAAATCCAAAACCTGCATCGGGCGGGGTGAAATACTGATTGATCCCAACTGAAATGATGTTGGTTTTCAGATCTCCACCCTCAACCTCGATATCATATCCTTCATAACCTATATCATCCAT
>CAYXFJ010000198.1:3173-5748 GCA_964464265.1 uncultured bacterium | reverse complement strand
TAAATCCACGGTATTTCCGAGTGTGAGGTTATACCGGACTCCATCCAGAGGCCCGGTGGGCCCCCACAGGGAATTATCTTTAGTATATGAAATAAAATTGGAAACCAGCATTGCCTTACGCTCTTCAAAACTCGAAAACCAGGCTTTGTCCGAGTGACGGATATTGACACTCGTTTCAAGGCGCTCGAACCTGTTGAATGGATAGCTCACCGAAAAAAAACCGCCGTAACGCCGTTCATAAAAGTACTGTTCATACCGGTTGTAATAATATCCGGCCAGGCGGTATAACCCGAGTGCAAAATTGATACGGTGGCTGAGATCCACACGTGTGGCTGCTATATTGAACCCATCCCAGAATTCAGAGGCGATCCTTGCATTGTTATAGAGCAGAAAATAGTACTGCTCATCCCCCAGCATGTCGGATATTCCGAGCTGTCCACCTCCGCTGGTCCCGAAAATGGGATCCTGGACCACCTGGCTCTGGGCAAAATCAAGGCTGAACCGCCTCTTGTATTTCACCCGCGTTGTCCGGGACATGCGCTCCACTGTCGGGAAGTTCCACATGGACTGCTTTCTGTTGTCCATACCCTGTTCCAGCGTCAAAGCACTTTTAAAACACTCTCCAGCGTCAGTCAATCCCCGAATATGAAAACTGACATTCTCAAATGCAGTGAAAAGAATATCCATACTGTCGGTCCATGCAGGATAAAAAGCTCCGGTTGTGAAATGTGTCAGCTGCATCAATTCCGGCATTTCAGTCCCGGTATAAACAGTGAACTCCCCTGCTTCTTCCCTGTCAGTAAACCGGGTTCCCGCCTGAACAGCCCAGAGATTGTGAACACCATTGCGGTCTGAAGAGAACACGATGGTTTCATCCAGCGGAGACCAACTAGGATTTTTATCGATGCACGCTCCGTAAGTAAGATATCGGATATTTCCATCCCCGATATCATAGAGGAACAGATTGTAATGACCGTCATCTCCGGCCCGCGTCCTGTCCGAACTGAAAACCAGCCTCTGTCCGTCCGGGGACCAGTCCGGATCCTGGTCGTCGAAATAATCGCAGGTCAGCCTCCTGAGACTCTTGTCCGCAAGGTCGAAGATGTAGAGATCATTTCGGCCTGCTGCATCCAGCCCGACAAGAGCGATCTTGCCCCCGTCCGGCGACCAGCTCGGTGAAAAAAGAGACACCAGCTCAGAAAACTTGAAATCACCGGTCAGTTTCCTCTCAGGGATGCTGTAAATATAGAGAAGATCACTTGATCCGCTCTTTGCAATAAAAACCAGCCTGCCCCGGGGATCGACATCAATGCGGCTTCTCTGCATGTTGAATGCCTCGAGGTCCGGCGTGCGCTCTCCCCTGATGATGACCTCGGGAGCCTCTTTAAAAAGGTCTTTCATAGGCTGCATGTAGATGCTCGTATATCCGTCCCGGTTAGCCAGAAAAACGACTTTAGCTTCCCCGTTCTCCCTGAAAAATGCGGATGCGATATTGTACCCTCTGTCCGTATAGCGTTCCGTAATCCGGTCGGGGGAGTCATTGCCCTCCATAAGCGGATAATAGATTTTTTTCAGGTGGTAAAGCCATTCTTCATCCAGCTCCTTATAATCCTTGCCAAGGGTGATCTTCATCACCTCGGAAAAACTCTCGCTCTTCCATGCATTGTCCAGCAGTTTGAGTATTTTGTCATCCCCGAAGGTATCTGAGATGTACTTCAGTACGGCCTGTCCCTCTTTATACATCAGATAGGTTCCCCATATAAGACCCATCTGCTGGATGGGAACAATGGTATTGTTCAGTACGCCGTCCCGGATGATCATTTCTGCCTCAGACTCCCAGCCTTCCGACCAGTACTCCGCCAGGCCCTCCACGAACCAGAGCGGGATCTCCCTCATTACCAGATGGCCATGATCAACGAACACCCGCTGTACATAACTTCTCTGGAACACATGCACCAGCTCATGTTTTATGGTATGGAGGAAACGGGACAGCGAACCGTCGCTCGGAATCACCACTCTTCCCTTCATGAACTCGAAAAATCCTCCCAGGCCCTGGGGAATGATATAGGGCAGGGTATTTGTTTCTTCAAAGTGGAAATGGGAGCTGTAAAAAACGAGGGGGATACGGACCAGAACGTTGTGATTGAATTTATCCTGAAGCCTGCTGTAACTCTCTTCCGCGAACGCTGCGCCGATCTCGGCAAGAGATTCCATCTCTGGATAGTAATAAATGTCAAAGTGCTCGGTTTTCAGGATATGCCAGTTGAACTGATTGTACTGTATCTTGTTACGGCCGAAATAATACTGCGCGGAAAGCGGCTTACAGATCAAAACCGCCATTATCAAATGAACGATGTATGGACAGATCCTCTTTGCCATAACCAGCCTTTCAAGGCGTTAATTTAAGAATAATTAAACATAAATCAAACAGTTTTTACCCGGATATCCGTCGGCTGCTTGACATTGATAACAGGAATGTTTATTTTATAGTTGTTTTATGTCCGGATTGCTCATCAAGTTCCTGAAAGGATAAATAACACCATGTACAGAAATCGCAACCGAGGAAGATGGATCA
>CAYXFJ010000198.1:0-3148 GCA_964464265.1 uncultured bacterium | reverse complement strand
GTCATTCTCCTGACAGTGGCTGCCATCGGCTATGATACTGGAAAATCGCTGTACTCGAAAATAAAAGTACTTTACAGCATCGCCGAACGCATACATGTTGACTATGTGGAAGAAGTGGAAGTGCAGGATCTTATCGACAATGCCATCAAAGGGATGGTGGATAAACTGGATCCCCACACTTCTTATCTTACTGCGGAATTTTTTGAGCGCTGGAGTCAGAATTACGAGGGCTATTCTGGGATAGGCATCTCTTTCGACATCATCAAGGACAAAATCACCGTCATGTCAGTTTTCAATGGAGGACCTTCAGACAAGATCGGTATAATGCCCGGAGACAGAATAATCGAGATCGACGGTATTTCTGCAATAGGCATAAAAAGAGATGAAGTTCCCCTTAAACTCATGGGTATGAAAGGAACAAAAGTCTCCGTGGGTATTGAGAGAACCGGGTTTGATATGAAGAAATTTGTCATTATCCGGGACGAGGTGCATCTTGAAAGTGTGCCCTACAGTTTTATACTCCGGCCCGGCGTCGGTTATATAGGAACAGAAAGGTTCTCATCCACCACAGCAGATGAGCTTGAACGCCATCTTCTCAAACTCGAAGCACAGGGTTTGAATTTCCTCATTCTCGATTTGAGAACCAATGGGGGGGGGTATCTCGATGCGGCTGTGGATGTAGTGGACAAATTTCTGCCCAAGAACAAACGGATCGTGTATACAAAAGGACGCATCCGGGAGTCCTTCAGGGAATTTTTCTCATCTGAAAAGGACACACACCCGCTCATTCCCATGCTCGTTCTGATCGACAGGATTTCCGCTTCAGCCTCAGAGATCGTTGCCGGAGCTCTTCAGGACTGGGACCGTGCATTGATACTCGGGGAAACGAGTTTTGGAAAAGGTCTCGTTCAGAGTCAGTACAGGTTCGAGGACGGATCTGCTTTGCTCATGACAACTGCAAAATACTATACACCCAGCGGGCGTCTCATCCAGCGTCCTTATTCCGATAAATCCCTCGAAACTTATTATTCAGAGATCACAAACGACAGCCTGAGGAAGAAGTTGGAGAAGGATCCTTCCAGGAAAATATTCAAAACGATGATACTGAGAAGGGATGTCCTTGGCGAGGGGGGAATCACGCCGGATATTTTTCTGAAAGCACCGCGTGATACCATAAGCGAAATTACGAGAAAAATTCTCTATGCACCTGACCGGCTTTTTTTCACCTTCACTGAAGATCTTCTGACCAGGCAGCCTGAACTGAAACTCATGGATCTTAATGAATTCCTCAGGAACTACCGGCCGGAGAACGATATCTGCCAGAAATTCCTCAGCTATATTCGAAGCCAGGGTATCAAGATCACAGCAGAGGAATTCGCTCAGAACCTCAAGGACATACAGTTCCTTCTCAAGCAAACCATCGCATTGAAGATCTGGGGAGATGAGGCACAGTACAAAGTACAGCTGTTACGTGACAAGCAGCTTATAGAAGCGTTATCCTATCTGGATGAAGCAAAGGGACTTCTTGCAAGGGCTTATATTATCCCTCAATAAGGGCCGCTAGACTGTGCGCATATCCATCCTGCCGCTCTCACGACGGTTTTTGAGGGTAGTTTTTTGAACGGAAAAAAGCGAGAATCAGGGATTGGATCACTGTGGCACCGTTCAAAACCAGGCTTACGAGAAGCAGGGCGAAAGAAACTCCCGTGCTTATTGGATTGAAAAAAAGAACGAAAATAAAAAGAAAATAGTACTCAATCCGGAACGAAAACCTCCATATGACCTTCTCTGTGGGATCCGGCACGGTCTTCCTGTGATTTGCATAAGCGACGATGAACGGCGGCATGATCGTGGTGAAAAGAAGCAGAAGAAGAAGTATATCCATTCCTATTATCCAATCCGGAAAATCCAGGTAAAAAAAGCTGAGTATAAAAAAGAAATCCGAGAAACGATCTATCACTCCATCCATAAATCCACCCCAGTATGTGGTCCTTCCTGAATACCGGGCCACCTTTCCGTCTATTTCATCGATCAGACCTCCGATCAGAAATAAGATAACCCCCCACGTGATATGTCCTGAAGCCACGGAAATGAAACCGAAGAGAGGGAAGAAAAAACCGATATAGGTCCAGGTCATGGGTGACCAGAAAGAGAACACCCTGCCCATCCAGTTCTCATATTTCATGAATCTGAAGAATTCTTTGATCATAACACAGCCTCTTGTTTTGTTTTCCGGGACAGGTCACATCTTTTTCAGCCGAAAAGTGCGTAAGGATTCAGTATATTATCCGGATCCAGTGCGTGTTTCAGCGCTTTCATCTGATCTATCATCTCTTTCGGATACATGATTTCTAGCAGGGACTTCTTGAGCCTGCCTATGCCATGCTCTCCGCTGACTGACCCTTTGAATTCAACGGCTTTCCGTGCGAACTTTTTGTAGAGTTCCCTGGATCTCTCAAGTTCACTCTCGTCCCGCGAAAGAATGTTCACATGCAGATGGTTCTCGCCGATATGCCCGAAAATGACATATTCAAAACCTATTTTATCGAGTTCATCCCTATAGAACCGCATCATGTCTGCAAGGCGGTCGTCCGGAACTACGAAATCGGTTCCTATCTTATGTATTCCCGGATGCTGTTTTTGCCTCTGGCCGATCAGCGAATTCACAACCTCCGGAACCGCATGTCTGAAAAGGGCCATCCTGTCAATCTCAGCCTCTTCCATTCCACCCCAGGTCTGGTCCATGGACGACTTGCATGCCTTGAGAAGTGCATCGTAAGCCATATAATGTTTTTCCATATCCTTATCATTCGATGGCTGTTCGAAATACACAGCTGCAAGAGCATTATCCGGAAAGGAGGGGATCAATGATCTCACCCCTTCCTCCTCCCTCTTTTTCCTGAGCAGATCCAGGGCATAGCCGTCGAAATATTCAAGTGCCGAGGGAGTGACATCCGGATTTTCTTTTTCGTTTCTTGACATCATTACAAAACGAATGACATCGTCATCAGAAGGGAAATACGCCACGCCGGCCAGATTGCAGGGAGGTTTTCTTTGAAGAGCCAGATCCACTTCCGTGATCACACCGAGCGTGCCTTCAGAACCGATGAACAGATCAATCGCATCCATATTTCTTTGGGAGAAATAA
>CAYXFJ010000197.1:0-5763 GCA_964464265.1 uncultured bacterium | reverse complement strand
GCTTATGTTAAAAGTGATGGCACTGGAAGATTTTTCCCAGGTCAGGATCCGGGAGATCACACTGACCTATCCCAAGCAGAACGCTGTTCAGCAGAAGAGCGCGATAAACCAACGGGAACAGGCGGCATTTCCCAGGCTCCATGGAAATCGTAGGTCATGCAACTGAACCAGTCTACATAGCTTTTCAGGATGGAAAAATCGAACCATCGTCCATACCAGTCCCCTGCTGGTACAGCCATGGTTATCATTAGCTCCGGATTCTTATTGATAAATTTCTGTCTCAGGTTGTAAACGAGGAGGCTTAAATTGTTTTTATCAGTACTGTTCTCAGGAAATTCCCAGTCTATGTCCACACCGTCGTATCCGTAGACAGTGCAGAACTCGAGAATATGGTCAATAAATGCAGAACGAGCACTCGATTCTGATGCCATGGATGAAAAGCCATACGACTGCTCTGCGCCTCCCAGAGAGACCAGTATCTTTTTCCCTGTATTATGGGCCTGCTCGATCAGCTGAGGATAATCGAAACCATCATAAGTTGAAAGGCTTCCATCCGGCTCAGGCCAGGCAAAAGCATGAACAATATGTGTAAGATAATTGAAGGGTATTTCTTCTGCTGGCAATTCCGATCTCATCCATGCGGCATAATAACCAACCACAGTGCCTGCCTGAATATTCGCGTAATACAAACAAGCAAGAATCAGCAGACCGTACCTGACAGGGTTCATACGCATTTCCACATCACCATACCAATTTCAGACTGGTCTTTTCTCTCTATCTATCTCTAGATGCTCTCTTGATTTTCGACAGGCACTGACATGATTTTTATTCCAGAATGGTGTATCTGTATTTATGCGTCTCCACAATATTATCCGGGAGGCGGAAAGAGAAACCCCAGCCTGCATTACCCTGAAAGATTTTCAAAGTCAGATAATTGGTCCCCTTATCAAGCGGGAGCATGAACCGGTCCTCATCCAGAGCGAGGTTGCGCATGACACGCTTCTCGAAAACCTTCTCTCCCCCGATAAATACCTGAATCCCGTCATTGCTGCCCAGGGATGCCATGACTGTCTCGTCTTTCGGACTGATGATCCGGCACTGTGCATAGGCCAGTACATCTTCGTTTTCTTCAAAGAGATGCGCGAGGTCTATCTGGCCGAATATGGGAGAGAAGTATTTGTTCCATTCAACCTGTTTTCCGGCTGGCCCTTCAATAACCTCTCCCGCGAACGGTTTTGCATTTTTCTCTCCCCCCATGGCCTCGAGGTAATCGGTGTCCGAGCCTCTGGCGCCTTCCGGATTGGGAAAAGGCCCGCAGATCAGCCATCCCTGGAAATAATCCCCCACTGCCCTTTCTATGTCCAGCCTGACTTCCCCGGGATCAGGCAGTGCAATCCCTTTCTCGAAATCATACAAAGCAGAAACAAGCAGCTTCTGAATATCCCTCAATGCTTCTATGCGTTCATCGTACTGTCTTAAGATATGATGGAGCCAGTACACATGGTTTTCATCAAGCCAGAGCTCCCTGTACCGGTTCCGTTCCGCAACGATGCCGGATTCGATCTGACCGGTTTTATCAAGCGCTTCTGTCAGGAGCTCCCGTGTCCGTGATGGAGACACAAAACCTGAACTGAGAGCCTGATAATAGGCCTCAGCAGCAGCGATCATCAGGAACCTGCTCTTTGCCAGGAGACGGTATTGATCCGCATTGAACTGAAAGTAATCCTGATCCTCCCTGTAACGCTCAATCGAGCCTGAATGCAGAAGTGATTCAGCCTCATCACAGATCCGGATCACTTTATCCCAGTCTGTCAGATTGATCAGGAGATGCTGCCGGTAATCCGGGATGAACTGCTGCCACAGAATATTATCGTTCATCTCCTGGGTGGGAGAGAGATCCGCCAGGTCCAGGATCTTCATCATCGCTTCCGTAAAATGGTTCGTTCTGTTCCCGTAAACGGACCGGTTGAACCGGAAATCGAAATCCCCTGTTCCGCGGTTCTCCCCGTTCCAGCTCATCTCCGCAGCCCATGCTACTCCGTACCAGTCCCTGGAAAAAAGAGCCATGCCTCCGTCATCCCACACTGTCAGCATCATGCCGTCTGCATTAAACCGTATCCCGTCCGCCACAAAACCGCTGATATTTTCCCGGGCAGTATCGAGTTCGGGCATCAGACGGTTGGAGTTCAGAACACCCGGGCATACGATCACATCAAATCCGGCTGTTTTGAGAGGCTGAATATAGGCTTCATAGGATTCCCTCGGATCATAGATCCAGGTCGCCATAACCACGTCACGCGGCATATAACCCAGTATTTCGGGATGTTCGAGCGCTATGTCCGCCCACATCATCATCTTCTTGCCATGTTTTTCCAGCTCCTGATATATTCTGTTCATGTGGCTGGCATACACCCGGGCTGTTCCCAGGCTGTCCACAACAGCTTTGGTGGCGCCCCGTCCCAGATCCCAGGTCTCATCTGAATTGACATTGAAATATTCCGAGCTGAAAGCAGGAGCCATTTCCGCATAAATATCTGCCAGCAGTTCATAACTTTCAGGATCAACGGGAGAGAGCATGCGGCCTGATACTCCGAGATGGCGGTATTGAGGAAAAGCCAGTATTTTTTCGAAGTGACCGAAAGACTGGAAGTTGCCTACGAGCTGGATATGATAGCCCTCCGCATAATCGGATAATTCCTTCCATTCCTCTATGGTCACTCCTGCACCCGGAGGAGCAAAATCTCCGTGGCTCTTGGTCGAGACAACATGTTCCGTATAATAGCTGAGCCGATTCAATTTGAGCTCAGCTGCCCGCCTGACCTGTTTTTTCATGAAGTCCATTGTCGGTACAGGACCGCGGCTGATATCATCCTGCATGCCTCTGAACGGAAGCACAGGCCAGTCCACCACATGCACTGCCGGGATATGACGGTCAGAGGCACCTCGGAGGATCTGATTCAGGGTCTGGATCCCATAAAAAAGACCGGTGCTTGTATTTCCTGCGATGATGATCTCATTTCTGGATATGAAAAGCACGTATCCTTCGTCACCGATTCTGCCTTCAGGCCAGATTCTTTTTTTTATGCACAATTCCCGGAATGCCGGCGCTTCTTCCGGTATTCCTATTTTGAGAGTTTGTTTGTGTTGCACTGTCCGGGACAGAGGGACGAGTTCGTCCGATTCTTCCAGAGCTCTCGAAAGCCGCGATGTTCCTGCCAGGAAATATTCGACAGTGAGTTCCTGAGGGATCGCAAATGTTCCGGAAAGGATTCTGACCTCGCGTGGATAAGGAATGACCCTGAGCGAAGGCTGGGTTGCCGGTGAGGAAAGAGGAATCATGACCAACGTTATCCAAATTACGAAGAGAATTCCTTTTTTCATGCCATTCCTATCATTCTCATGACCTTGTCCGGATTCAAAATGACAGACCTTAATCCAGCGTTTTTTCTGCGCGAATGAATGGGTTTTTCCGTATTGCGTTTTTCCATCAGATGCGTCATGATGTCGATACAAGTTATAAAATTTTTTCCAATCCGTCAACTTCTTATTCAAGTCAACATCGATCGTGGCGTAGTTTTTGCGCTTATCCTGTAACGGTCAATAACTCAATGATTATACTTCAAATTGAAATATTTTTATACTTGATATTTCAGTCTGGAGAAGGCGTAGCTAATATCCCTTTAAAACTATTGTCTCCATTGTGATCAGACGAATTGGGGGACACTCAGATGAAAAAAAATCTATTCGCTATTCCAGCCTGTATCCTGTTCTTTCTTGCCATAGGATCATGGACAAAAATTTATGCTCAGGAGAGTCAGGACGAGAAAAGTCAGGCGACAGTTCCCTGGGACGAATTTAAAAAGCTTTTACATCTAGATGAAAATGAAATCATTTTACCCATGGAAACGTTCCAAAAGATACTGCTCCAGACAGGAGTCACTACCCTGCCGCCTCATACGATGAACGAGGGGAATGTGGTTCTTACCCTCACTGAATTTAAAAAACTCATCGAGCAGATGAAACCTCCTGCAGGTGCGGATATTACGCCCCTTCCATTTAAATATTTGATCACAAAGGCTGTTTACAGGGGTAAAATGGCAGACTCCAGTACCAGTTTTAAGGTGACTTTTCAAGTGCATGCTCTGGAGAAGAATGCCTATTTAAAAATACCGATTCTCCCCCAGTCGGTAGCATTGGAAGATGTCAGAGTCGATGGCCAGCAGGCACTCCTTTTAAGCGAGAATGGATTTCATCATGTCGTGTTATCACGACCCGGTACATATCTCTTGGAAGCCTCATTTTCTCTGGAATCATCTCTCGAAAAAGGCCCCCACAGGGTCGACCTCTCCATTCAGGAGACACCTATCACGTTATTCGAACTCGAAGTGCCTCTCAGGGATATAGACGTGGAAATACCGGAATCCCGCCATATACGCTCAACAGTAAAAGGTAATTCAACGGTCATCAATGCCATCATCGCGCCCACCCGGACAATCAGCTGCAGATGGAGGAAGAAAGTGCCGGTTGCCGAAAAGATCGCTCCCAAAGTTTACAGCGAGATTTACCATTTGATCTCAATAGAAGACGATGCCTTAAAGATCAATTCCGATATTCTCTACAATATCCTCCACAGTGAGGTGGACGGTGTCCGGATAACGCTTCCGGAGGAAATGAATGTACTCACAGTACAGGGTGAAGGTGTCGGAGAATGGCAGGAAATGACTCAAAATAATCAGCGTCTGATTCATATCCCGTTTACCTATGGTAAAAAAGGAACTTTCACCGTGAATGTCACTTCAGAGAAAACCATCTCTGAAGCAAGCAAGGTCACCACTTTTTCAGGGATAAAGACACTGGAATCGGTTCGGGAAACAGGATATATCGGCATAGAGCTGAATACCAGTGCGGAAGTAAAGGTGACAGAGAGTGAAGGATTGGAGGTCGTCGCAGTCCAGAAACTTCCGCCACTTTTATACAATAAAAGCGTCAAACCGATGATTTATGGTTTTAAATATCTCAAACACCCCTATCATCTGATACTCGACATTGAAAAGCACGAAAAGCTTGCCGTGCCTGTTGCAACAATCAACCTGGCCAATATTGTCACATTGTATACTGTAGACGGAAAAGTGGTACATCGTCTGGTATATCAGATTCGAAACAGCGCTAAACAATTTTTAAAGATCAGTCTTCCTCAAAATGCAGATGTATGGAGCGTATTTGTCGGTAATGAACCCGTCGAGTCCTCGATCAATGCCGGCGGAGAACTCCTCATACCTCTTATCCGATCACGTTCAGTGGACAACCGGCTGGATACATTCCCGGTGGAAGTGATCTACTGCCTCGCAGAAAACAGATTCAATGTGATCCATTCGTTAAAATCCAGTCTGCCTGCTGTGGATTTGCTGACCAGTCAGATCCTATGGTCGGTGTATCTTCCCAGCGATTATATCTACCTCTATTTCAGGAGTACCCTGGAAAAAGAGGAAATGATCCGCGGACTGAATGTCTTTTCAGGATCACAGAGAAGGTACAATGAAGATGCCATGAAATCACTCTCCGCACCGGCGGGTGAAGAACAGAGCATCATGGACAGGGATGAACTCAAGAAAGCTTACGAAGGGAAAGATTATAAAAGTAAATTCAGGAATTTGCCGCTGAAGGAGGATCAGTTGTCCAGCCAGATCCACGCCGAGCTCGAATTCGGCGGACGGCTCGAAGACCTGGCCCAGCAGGAATTACCACAAAGCATGGTTTCAGGTT
>CAYXFJ010000196.1:4543-5778 GCA_964464265.1 uncultured bacterium | reverse complement strand
CGGGCGATGAGGATTTGCCATCCGGATGAAGACAGATAAGCGCAGGAAGGGATGTCCCTTCGGGTTTCATATAAACAAAGGGAATGACCGTGTTTTCTTCGCCCTGCATGAAATAGGTTTCAACTGCGTATCCCCTGCGGAGAAAACGGCCCGTGAATACGGGATCATCCTGTACGGACGGATGCCTGTACCCGGAAAGCTTTATTGCGCTGGCAACAGCTTTGGGAAGATGCGAAACCGGATCCAGGCGGTTCCTGTCCAGACGCTCAAGAACTGGCAAAGTGAGTTCCTGATTGAGATCGAAAACGGTCCGGCTGCCCTGTATGCGGGCTGTACCCCTGTCCGTCACTTGCAGCCATTCCTCAGGCAAAGGCTCTGACGCCACTTCATGAGAATTTCCCGGCAGGCCGAGATGGAGCTGAAAGAACGCGATCATCGCCTCCCGGTTCCTGCGTGTGGAAGCGTGAACCGTGTCGTCCACCGCCATTGAAAACCGGTCCCCCCTGCCGAATATCCCGTACACTCTACCCACCTCGCAGGCGGTCTCCCTTACCCCCTGAATGCTGAAAAAATCCCTTGTGGTGGCAATGATCATGGCCGGTCTTGGCGCGCGCACTTCGAGCAGGTCCGCAAGATCTATTCCGGATTCTATTCCATGGTAGAAATTCTGCTCCGCATCCTGCAATCCTATGGATTCCAGTACCCTCGATAGGCTTGTGATATAACTCTCCGGAGCTGCAGCGAGGATCCTGTCGTCAAAGGCAGCGATATAGGCACTCTGCGTCCCTCCGCCCGATCTTCCTGTGATGCCTATGCGCCCGGGATCCACTTCCCTGCGTGTTAAAAGATAGTCCACAGCGCGTACGCCGTCCCAGACAAAATAACGGGCGATCGAGGAGCCGGATAAAAAGCACTGGGCACCCGGATAGGAGTGTTCAAGCGTCGGGCCTCCCACCAAAGACTCACCGGTCTCCGGATCCGGGTACTGAACACGCTCTCCCTGACCCACTGGATCGAACGCAAAGACCACAAAACCTTTTTTCACGAGATTGAGCATGACATTCTGATACACGGGACTTCTGAATCCGTCCGCATTGTGTCCTGAACAGTAGATCACCGCAGGGGCTCTGCCCTTTACCCCTTCCGGTATCAGAAGAACGGCCGTGACATAGTAGCGGGGCATGGATTCGAAGAGGATGCGCTCCACTCGAAATCCGTCGCCGCGGAATTTCCCC
>CAYXFJ010000196.1:0-4533 GCA_964464265.1 uncultured bacterium | reverse complement strand
GTTCAAGAAGAAAATCCGAAGAATACGTGACCTGGAATTTCCCCGTGATCCGTGCATTGAGAGGAGTTTTTGGCGGGAATGGTCCCGCTATGTCCATAAGGATTTTCCGGATCTTCTCCTGCCTCGCCTTCCACTGTTCAGGTGTGGTGCATGCTTCCACCTCCTTTTTACGGGATTCGAGAAAACCGGCTCCTTCTGCGGACAGATAGTGATACAGGGAATTGGATGCATCTGTATACCTCATCCATCTTTCCAGTACACGGATGTTTTCCTGGGCCGGGGCTGAGGATACAGCCAGACACAGCAGTATACAACCTGTCAAAATATTTCTTTTCATCCCTGCTTCCTTTTCTCAATGACTGAGCCCGAAACGGTCGAGAATACCGCCGTAGGTTCCATCCGGATGGATCTGATGGGCAGTCACTGTCAGACGGCTCCCGTCCACTTCTACCAGCATAAAATGGTATTTATAGTACTTTCCATCGTCTCTCTCATCATTGCCTGTACTGGCCTTGTGATCCGGCAGGTCGATCTGTTCCCATTCATAGTATTTGTGATCGTCCCTCGCGCCGGCTGCCCCTCCGGTGATGATATAGGTAACCGTATTCCCTTTTCCTGTCTCCGGATCATAGGGAGGATGGGGAAGACCGCGTTCGTAATCGTGAGTATGTCCGCTGAAAACCATATCCACGCCGTGCTTTTCGAACAGGGGGACCAGCTCTTCACGGAGATGGGTTTCCCCGTCGTAATACCCCCCGGCCCAGCATTCGGAATAGGGAGGCTCGTGAAAGAAAACGAATATCCACTCCGCCTTCTTTCCGGCCAGGGCGAGATCGTTCTCGAGCCACCCATACTGCTCACTTCCCGGAGGAATGCGCAGGCCTTCCGGTCCTGTATGGACATTGGGATCAAGACAGATGAAATGGGCATTCCCGTAATCGAATGAATACCAGTATTCGGTGCTGCCGGGAGACCTGACAGGATGATGCACGCGCTCCTCAAAGGGAGGCACCCTGCGTATATCCCAGAAACCTCCATGCTCATGATTCCCGATGGAAATATACGAGGGGATGGTTCCGCCTGCATGCCGGAGCGGATACAGATATTCATCTATCCACTCGGTCAGATGACTGCCGCTGGTGACCACATCGCCCACACTCACCATCAGATCCGGCATTTCGGAGGCTATCCGTTTGATGAGATTTTCGAAAATCTTGAAATAGGTCTGATTGTCGCCGAACACGGCAAAACGGAAAGGACCCTGCGCGCCGGATGTGGAAAACGACTGTACGGGACTGGCCATGTTTCTGGAAAACACCTGGTACAGGTAAGTGGAGGCAGGCTCCAGGCCTGTCAGCGTGATCTCGTGTAGGACAGAAGGCGGGAATGAGGCCTGGACCGAGTCATCCGGTACCTCTTTTCCGAATCTGATGAGCCCGTTCGAAGGCAGTACTGTTTCCCACATGACCGTGATGCTGGTTTCCCCTGCATCCTGAAGATAGGGAGGCACCATGAAAACAGGCTCGGATGTCAGTTCTTTTTTCATGGCTTCCAGATCCGTGATCAAGGTGTTCATTCTATCCCCGAGAGGACCCGGATCTTTGACAAACGTTTCAATCATGGAACAGGCTTGAGGGATCCAGCCGGGGTCTGGCGAGGGATGGCGCTGGAAGTACCGGTCCAGCCTGCCCACCTCCGCATGTACGGCATCGAATGCAAGGCCGAGCTGATGGGCTTTTTCAGTGATAAGGACAGCAGAACGCAGAGCTCCCTTTACCCTCTGGTTCATCACCTTGACAGCAATAAAAAGCGTATCCCCTCCGGAAAAGGATTCATTCAGCAGCACATCCCCCATATCCCCGTCAAAACGCTCGAGGAACCTGTCATTCACCCAGACCTCACCCTGGTCATTGGCATTGACGAACAGGCGAAGCCCCTCTGTCACCGGGAAACCGTCGATCTCTTCCGGGAGACGGAAAGCGGTTCTGTACCAGGCATGCATTAATTCTCCCTCCCAGCTGTCACCCGTATCCACGGTTTCCCAGTCATGATCCTGAAAAGAAGCCCGGGAAGCCTCGTCCGGAGCGGAAATCCTTCTTTTCCAGGAAGAGAGAGCCAGGCCGCGTTTCGGTCTCTGTTCCGGGAGCCCGGCCAATGCATCGATCCAGCGTCCGAAACCAGCGGGATATGCGACAAGATCAGCCTGATAAAACATGCCGTAGTCGCTGTGATTCACAGCCCTGACTGCAAGTGCCAGTTCTTCATTTCCCTTTGCACAAGCAATAAGAAGTCCCCTGCCCTCTCGCATTCCCACCCTGAACTGTTCCTTTCCGTTCAGATACACCGTACCCTGATCCTCCACCTTGGCTTCCAGAACGACATCCTTTCCTGCGAAGGAAGCGGGCAGCCGGATCTTTTTCCTGAACCATCTGACGGATCCCACTTCCCACCACAGCATATTTTCCGGATCCGCTTTCCATGAACCCTTCTTCTTAAAAACATCATCGGGCTTCATGTCCCCCATCTTCATTTCCCACCCTGTGAGTGTCATTATGGGGTGCGGATCGATCGGCTGCACTATCCTCTTTCCGGAGCCACTCTGTCTCCCGAAAAGAGAAACAGCTGAAAGCAGCATGAAATAGAGAACCTTCTCATTTACTTTTATCATATTCTTTTGTCCCTGGTTTTGGTTTTAGAATTCACAGGTTGCCTGCTCCTTAACTCAGACGGATGACCCTGTTCGTTTCAGAGGAAAGATACGCAGCGCTGACAATATCCAGAACCACCTGACCTTCCTTAAGTCCCGGTACAGGCACAGTTCTCTTCCGGATGCAATCCACGAAACTGGCCATCTGCCTTGTATACATGCTCTGGTCGCAGTGTTCGGATTTATGAGGGATATCCGGATTGATGACAACAGTCTTATCCTCTTCCCTGATCTTATAAAATGTGGGGAAAAGACTGGCGAATCCCTTTGTACCGTAAAGCCTTGTCGCTGCCTCCGGACCTTCGGCATGGGGCTGCCACCATCCGCTTTCGATGAGAGAGACCGTGCCTCCCTTCCATGTGATGACCAGTACACCCGTATCGTCCACATCGTAGGTGCCGTAATGGGTCCCTATTCTGGCATAGACCTGCTCGGGCTCCGGATCCCCCAGTAAATAGCGGACCGTATCTATAGCATGCACACCCATATCCCCAAGGGCTCCGCCGCCAGCAAGGTCTTTCTCTATGAACCACCCCTCAGGCCCCCAGTTCTCATGTATGCCGTACCCGCACGTTTTAACAATGCGTCCGAGCCTCCCGGAATCGATCATCTCCTTGACTCCGGCCACCTCCTCATCGAAGCGCCACATATGCCCCACCATGACCCGCTTTCCCGTACGTTCCGAAACCCTGGCAAGCTCCCTGCCTTCTTCCGGATTCATGCCCAGAGGTTTTTCGATAAACACATCCTTGCCGTTTTCCAGAAAAGCTTTTGCATAGGGGACATGAAATTTATTCGGGGTTGCTATTACAGCAGCATCGATATCCTTCCGGCCAGCCAGACTGAGAGCGTCTTCCACAGCCTCCGGAATACCGTGTTCGCCGGCAAATTCCCGGGCCCCTGAAACAGGCACTGCGCATACAGCCGTGATCTCAGCTCCTGCCTGCTCTTTCAGACCCCTTGCATGGTAATGGGCAATATAGCCCGCACCTATCAACGCAAACCGGATTTTATCCATATACCTCCCTGTAATCTGTGTTCCAGCCCTGTACCTCAAGCACTGGCTTTTTTCCGCCAAGCTTTGCATTTGAGCATGTGCACCGGACGGTGCGGCTTTCATCCGGCAGAAGGCTGATATAGTTATCGTCCCAGAAAACCGGCAGAACGGGGTCCCGGTCATGCCTTAAAAGTCCGAACTCCACGAAAAAGGCAACTGCCTCTCCTAAATTGTGCACCTTCAATTCCACGGAGCACTCATCCCCTTTGATTTCAATCTCCGGGACCACTTCAAGATCCACTTTCGGCAGGGCGGATAAAAGCCTGAAATCCGCGAAAGCCTTGCTTGGTGTATAGAATTCCCAGTCGCCTGTTTTGCCGCTCTCATCCAGCACATCCTCTTCTGTGGAAAGCCAGTAGAAATTGCAGTCTATCCGGCCGGTTCCGGTTTTAAGCCCAGTCCGCCTGCTGTCTGCAGGAAAAGACAGGCGGTCCGGTTTCCGTATGGTTTTACGGGCAGAATCCTTTTCCGGGCTTTTACCGGACTCAAGTTCAAGGTAAAGAAACCATGTTTTGCTGAGATCAGGGATTTTTGGGAGATCGAGCACTTTTTTCGACTCATTGGCATTTACTGATATCCTGACAGTCCTGTCGAACAGAACAGCATGGGGGATATTCATCACCCGAATCCTGACACTGAGGTCATTAAAATCCAAAGGGAGATCGTTCGCGATGTACACATCGTGATGCCCGTACCTGTAAAGCACATGAAGGGGCTGGCAGGCTTTTCGCGTTCCGTAAAAGGCTCCGCCCGGCATGAGATAATGATC
>CAYXFJ010000195.1:0-5804 GCA_964464265.1 uncultured bacterium | reverse complement strand
CAGAGAAGGTACAACGAAGATGCCATGAAATCCCTCTCCGCACCCGCGGGTGAAGAACAGAGCATCATGGACAGGGATGAACTCAAGAAAGCTTACGGAGGGAAAGACTACAAAAGTAAATTCAGGAATTTGCCGTTGAAAGAGGATCAGTTGTCCAGCCAGATCCATGCCGAGCTCGAATTCGGTGGACGGCTCGAAGACCTGGCTCAGCAGGAATTACCACAAAGCATGGTTTCAGGTTTAAAAACCGGTGTATTGCCCATACAAATTGAAATTCCTATTGGAGGCCAGGTTTACCGGTTCGCCAAAACGATTGTCAAGAGTGACGACCCGCTCACCATGAGCGTTTTCTATGTAGAGAACTGGGTAATAACTGGAATCCGGTGGTTCATTCTGATTCTGTTTGCTTGGATACTCTATCTGAAAAGGAAAACATTAAAAAGGATCTTTGACTGGCTCACAATAAATGTGAACCACTCTCATGCCAGGGCTGAGAAAGTCAAAGAACAAACATCCAAATTGTCCAGATCGTTCATGACACTCATTGTTCTGTCCGGTCTGGTCATTGTGTTTTATTTTATCTCAAAATGCCTGACCCTGCTGTTTCTTTTTCTATTATGGCTCTGCGCGGTTTATCAGATTATTTTACATCGCAGAAAAAAAGAAGAGAAAAAGCCGAGGTCCTCAAAAAAGAATGAATCCGGTGCGAAAAAAGAGGTAAAGTAATAAAAGCATAAATTTTCGCTTTTAATCGGACACTACACCACTGACGGATTTTAACTGTAAGAGAATTTTCTCATCATATTCTTAAGAAAATCTTTCTCCTGTACAGAAAGTACACTAAAAGAAATGTGAAACCCAGTGAGACTGCAGTGAGCAGCAGATATCCGGTTTTCTCGCCAAAAAGGGTTTGCAACTCCCCGCCGACAAAGCGGGCTGCCAGATCCTGGAAATCGACAATATTCCTTGCCATATAAATGGTGATGGGATTCATCCCGATCCACACCAGCGGCACAGCCCATTTCTGAATCTTCCATACATCCAGGATCTGATACAGTGCTCCGAGCAGGATAAAACTGTATCCGCAGGCGACCAGAACATAGGATGAGGTCCAGATCTTTTTGATCACGGGGAACTGAAGACCCCATAGAAATCCCAGAACAACGGCAGCAATGCCACCCCCCACCATATAAAGTACCTTCTTTCTGTCATTGACCGTCCTATCGCTGACCAGCAGTGCTGCAAAAAGTCCCAAAAGACAATTGGCTATTGCAGGGATGGTGCTCAGCATGCCTTCAGGATCCCAGTTTCCGTCCCATTTCCGGAGAGGAAGACAATGCTGATCCACCCAGTTGGTCCAGTTCTGGCCTTCAGCAAAAGAAGCGGCATCAAATCCCGGGACAGGTACAAAAGAGAGAAGAGCCCAGTAGCCGACGAGCATCAGAACACTGGCAATGATCATTCCTTTTAACCGGAAATGAATAAACAGGATACTGGTAAAGAGATAACACAGGGCCAGTCTCTGCAGCACTCCGAGAAGGCGGATATTCTCAAATCCCCTGTTTATGCCGCCGTAGTAGATAATTCCCAAGAGGAAGAGAATTAGAAACCGCCGGATCACGCGTTTGTATGCCGCTTTTTTGCCCTGTTCAGCGAGAATTTTTCGAAGGGAAAAAACCACGGACATGCCGACAATAAAAACAAAGAGAGGAAAGATGAGGTCGTAAAAGTGAAACCCTTCCCATTCCGCATGGTCAAACTGGGGCAGGAAAACAGCCTGAATTTTCGGATTCAAAAATTTGACGATTGCCATGAAAAATTCAGCGCCACCCACGATCCAGAACATGTCGAATCCCCGCAGAACATCCACAGAAACAAGACGGGCGCGGGGTTCGGTGTCCAGTATCTTTTTCTCCCCACTGTTTTTTGATTCAGTCATTTCAGGGTTGCTCCCCTTGGTCATAATTTTTTATTATTATAATTAAGGAAATAATGATAAGCAAGCAAAAAGAGATGTATTCAGTATATGAGAAAATATTGGAACTGGATAAAAATGGCATCGTTGGCGCTGGCATAATTCTTTTCTTGTTTGTGAACGTAGGCAAACATCAGCCTTCCACCCCTGTTGTCAAAGGAATAATTCATGCCTGATGTAATCCACCGGATATCATATTTGTTGACGATGCTTTTATCCGGATTGAATAATTCATATTTTAAATATATCTGAAATCTTTTTGAAATAAAGAGAGATCCCTGAAAATACCATCCATCAGCCATGAGATTGTTCCGCTTGTTCGAAAGTGACGCAAGAATATATTCACAGGACAGGTCTGCTGCTCCTGATCTCGTGTGAAGCGCCACATCCAGACGCTGATCAACCCCGTCAAAACGGGTCAATGCATCCGTGTCACAGCCAGGAAGCTGACCGGCGAGGTTCAGAGCCTGATCATTCCTCCATGAATAAGCGATCCATGATTCCATAGATTTTTCATGCGCGTCCTGCGGACCTTTGTCAAATACCTTATTCCAGCGGAACCGTGTGACGAGCAGAGGGCTGTTTTTCAATGTCAGTTCCCGGTTTGCTCCGCTGCCTTCCATCAATGCGAGATCACAGGATAATTCAGGAGTTATTGAACCTGAGATCTGAACGCCATAATCCCGTACAAATGTCCCTAGAATGAAACCGTTGGGAATTAGGTGATCAATCACCTGTGACCTTTCAACCGGCGGCATCAGGTAATCAGGCTGAAACCGTTCCCAGCCGAACGGAGGTTTGAATTGTCCTGCCTGGACTGTAAAAACAGGATTGATATTCCAGGTCAGATAGAGATCCAGTAAATAAATCTGATTATCCGATAAGTGTGTCTCGTCATTCCCTGTCTTGAAAATACAACGCGCAGACAGATCCATTCGGGGTGTGAGTTCTCCATTTCCAAAAAGAATTATCCTTCTGATGCTGAAAAAATCATCCGTATCCTGTTTATCCGTATAGCGCAGATGCATATGACTTCTCAGGCTCAGCCTTTCGGAAGCCTGAAGAAAAGGCATGTTGAAAATGAGTAAAAATAGAATAAAATATTGGATAATTTTACGGGGTATGAGACGTATAAAAGTCATATTTCTCCACAGACAGGTACCATTTTTATCACAATATAATCATTTTTGTCATGAATTATCTAAACCATTTCTGTGTTCTGAGACAAATTTTTACCAGCATCAGCATAACAGGTACTTCAATCAATACACCGACTACCGTGGCCAGAGCCGCTCCTGAAGAAAGTCCGAAGAGCATGGTGGCAGTGGCGATGGCTACCTCAAAATGATTGGAAGCCCCTATCATGGCTGCAGGTGCTGCATCTTCGTATTTAAGTTTCAATAAACGCGCAAGAGTATATCCCAGCCAGAAGATCAGATTTGTCTGAATAAAAAGCGGAACAGCAATCCAGAGAATGGTCAATGGATTCGAAAGGATTACCTCTCCTTTGAAACTGAACAACAGTATCAAAGTGATGAGCAGTGCGATGACCGTAATCGGTGTCAGGACATGCAGGAATTTTTCTTTGAACCATGCTGCTCCCTTCAAGGCAATGATCCATTTCCTCGAGAAATATCCGGCAACGAGAGGCAGCGCCACATAAATGGCAATGGACAGTAGCAGAGCCTGCCATGGCACCGGCAGTCTCCCCACTCCGAGAAGAAATCCGCCGAGCACACCGTAAAGAACCAGCATGGTGAGAGAATTGATCGCAACCATGACCAGAGTCAATCCGTCATTGCCCCGCGCCAGATAACCCCAGACCAGGACCATAGCCGTACAGGGAGCGACACCAAGAAGAATCGCTCCTGCGAGATAGCTTCGCCAGAGTGGAACCGAAAGCATCTTCACTCCCTGTGATAGAATGACCGTTCCTGCACCATGCTTCGCTCCAACTGGTAAATCAAGACCGAATGGCATCTTGACCAGATCCATCGCTTCAGATCCGATGAATCCGCGGAAAACCACGCCCAGAAAGAAAAACGCGATTGCATACATGGTAAAGGGCTTGATGGCCCAGTTGATGAAAAGCGTCAGTCCAACCGGCTTACCGCTTTTTCCTGCCCGGACCACTTCAGTAAAATCGATCTTGACCATGATGGGATACATCATAAAGAAAAGGCAGATAGCTATAGGTATGGAAACCACTGGAGCATCTCCCACATGGATGGCCATTCCATCCAGAGGGGAGGCCAGTGAGGGCGCTATCTTCCCCAGCAGGATACCTCCAAAAATGCAGAGAGCAACCCAGACCGTCAGGTACCGTTCGAACAGGCTCCCTATTTTTCGTTTTTCATTTAGCACCGGTTCCTTGCCTCCTATTATAAATCTTCCAGGTCAAAAGATCGGATGTTTATTCTTTCACAGCTTCGATGAAAGCAGAGCTGACATAATTCTCGAATCCGCTCTCCGGGAACCAGTCTTTAATGACTCCCCGGCTTTTTTCATGCAGTGTGATCCTGACTTCCCGAAATCCCGCCTGACGGATCATTTCTTCCAGATCTGAAACCAGAGCCGCTCCTCCTATACAACTGCTGATGGCATCAAGATTTTGTTTGATTTTTTCAGGCAACTCACTTACAGCTACTATATCCGAGACAGCCATTCTGCCGCCCGAACGCAGCACACGGAAGGCTTCATTAAATACCCTCTCTTTGTCTGGAGACAGATTGATCACACAATTCGAAATGATCACGTCTGCAGAACCATCAGCTACGGGAAGATTTTCAATCTCTCCCAGCCTGAATTCAACCTGAGGGTATCTACCTTTTTGCGCATTTTCCCTGGCCTTGGCGATCATCTCCGCAGTCATATCAATACCGATAACCCTGCCTGTTGTACCTACCTGCCGGGCTGCCAGAAAGCTGTCCAAACCGGCTCCGCAGCCCAGATCGATCACTGTTTCACCAGGTTTCAAATCAGCAATGGCCTGGGGATTTCCACAGCCCAGACCCAGATCCGAACCTTCCGGAGCTGATTCGAGTTCTCTCGCAGTATAACCGATCTTTCCGGAACCCGACTGATCCTTTTCTGTACTGGGAGAACAGCACGGACTCCCGCTGCAGCAGCCAGTCTGAGACCTGGCTACTTTTGAATAATGCTGGCGCACATGATGACGCACATCTTCACCTTTTTTTCGTGACATCCATTACTCCTTGTTTTTATTTTGAACAATACTATCGGGCAGCGTTTCTATGAAAGTACGGATCTCATCGCGAACCCGGCGGTAAATTTTCAGTACATCATCCTCTGATTTTACAGACCTGGCAAGAAACGGCGGGTCATCAAAACTTTTATGGATTTGTTTCACGGGACCGGGGAAAAATGGACAGCTTTCCCGCGCCTGATCGCATACTGTTATTACGAAATCAAATGGAATATGGATCAACTCCTTTACATGCTTTGACTGCTGTTTCGATATATCTACACCTTCTTCAGCCATGACCCTGACAGCCAGTGGATCCAGTCCACGTCTTTCAATACCTGCTGACCACACCTCGATCTGATCTCCTTTCAGATGCCTTACCCAGCCCTCTGCCATCTGGCTCCGGCAGGAGTTGCCGGTGCAAAGAAAAAGGAGTTTCAGTTTGGACGATATTTTCATGCAAATCACTCTGTTTGTCATAAACTTTTCGGGATATTCCAATCAATGTAAAATATTACTGCTATATTAGCAAGAATGATGAGACTAAAAAGTGCAAAATAAAAAATTCAGCTTGAGATTCCTTTCAATTTTTTATAAAGGGCTTTCAATGAATTTTCAAAAAAT
>CAYXFJ010000194.1:3940-5850 GCA_964464265.1 uncultured bacterium | reverse complement strand
CCTGGATTCTGCCTGAACAGCAGAAAGTGATGATCGAAAAATGCAACCGGGCCGGCAAGCCGGTGATCACAGCGACGCAGATGCTCGAGTCCATGATCGACAATCCGCGTCCCAGCCGGGCGGACGTGAGCGATATTGCGAACGCGATTTACGACGGTACGGACGCGCTCATGCTCTCCGCGGAGACATCCATCGGCAAGTACCCGGTCGAATGCGTGAGCATGATGACACGCACGGCGGAGTATGTCGAGAGCACCGGCAGATACAGAAGTCATAAAAAAACTGTATACGGGCTGGGGTTGACGGCAGGGCGGAATAAAGGGTGAAAGGGATTGGCTGTCCGGATTGTACTCGATATTTGTCTATGGACTGAGGACAGAGCTGCGATACTGACCACATCCGCGCAGATGATCTGTCAAGGTAAATCGAGATAGATTGTGGCTCCCAGGATGCAGAGACGCAAGATTTTGCGTCTCTGCAACCAACCAACTGGAATGCGTTCGCAGATATATCCAATTATTTCATATCCTTAACTCCCTTATAACAATTTTTAAATATCACTTGACTTTTTAAGATTACTTTTGTAATCTTCCAAGGAATTACAATTGTAATCTAAATGAAAAGGACGGCTATGACCAGATCGCTACCGAGAATTGCCGATTCGGAATGGCGCATCATGAAGGTTTTCTGGAAACAGTCTCCTAAATCGGCACAGGAAATCATCGATGCGCTGGCCGGGGAAATGGACTGGTCATCCAGGACGATCAAGACGCTTCTGAACAGGCTGGTCAAAAAAGGAGCACTCGGATACGAGAAGAGCGGACGAAGCTACCTGTATTTTCCCCGGATCAACGAGGAGGAATGTAAGCGCGAGGAAACCCGCACCTTCATGAACCGGGTATTCGACGGCGCGCTCACGCCCATGCTGGCATCCTTCATCGAAGACGGAAATTTCACGCCCGAAGAGCTCGATGAGCTCCGGAAAATCCTCGAACAAGGGAAAGGAGATTGACCATGGTCCTCCCTGACGGATTGCAGGTCATTGCACGATGGGTATTCGTCAACTCGCTCAAGGCGAGCCTGTTGATCGCGCTGATTTTCATGATCCGGTGGTTTATGCGCGACCGTCTGCCGGCGAGGTGGCAGCACGCACTATGGCTCATCCTCATCTTCCGCCTCCTGCTGCCTGCGGGATTCGAGAGCAATTTCAGCCTGTACGCTCTTTTCGGTCGGCCGAATGCCGCCCCCGAAATCACGGCCGATATTTTTACGCGGTCCATATCCGTTGAATCCGGGAACCGTTCGGATAATCCTTCAGAACTGAAAATCAATAAGCAGCCGATCCTTGCGGACCTGCTTTCTGCAATCTGGATATCCGGCGCGCTTGCATTCACCCTGATGACATCGATCGGCAACCTGAGATGTTGGATTAAGATCCGCAGGCGGCGACCCGTTACGGAAACAGGTCTCCTCGGCAGATTCTCAAGATGTATAAAATGCATGAAAATCCGCCGGCCGGTCGGGCTTGCCGAGCTGGACTCCATTCAAATTCCCATGCTGTATCGATGGCTGAGGCCGGTGATCCTTCTTCCATCCCCGCAGATCGGCAGGTGGACTCCCGAACAGGTCGATCATATACTCTGCCATGAACTGGCGCATCACAAGCGGCACGACATACTCATCGCCCATGTCACTGCCATCCTGCAGATCCTGCACTGGTTCAACCCCTTCATGTGGCTGGCCTTTCACAGAATCCGGCTGGACAGGGAAATCGCCTGCGACGCCATCGCCCTGAATCACCTGGGCCGGGACCAGTCCAGATCCTACGGATACACCCTGCTTTCCCTGCTCGAAAACATATCGAAAGAAAACCTGCTCCCAATGATCGTGGGCGTCGTTGAAACCCGCAG
>CAYXFJ010000194.1:0-3891 GCA_964464265.1 uncultured bacterium | reverse complement strand
GGGAGGAAACCGGGATGGATATGGACAGGCATAGGCCTGGCGCTCGCGCTCGTCATCGGTTTTGCCGCGCTGACGGAATCCGGGAAAGTGGAGATGAAGCGGCAGATCCTCATACTGGAAGATATTCACAATTCCGGGAAAGGGATCGATCCGGGTCATTGGATGAAGAGAGATTCTGTGGAAAAAACATTGGTGGGACATTTGAGAACGGATATCAATCATCCAGTCCAGTTTGCCGGCGGGAGAGTGATATTCAATAGGGAAGACGGGGAAATCGTTTCATACGACGCAGACACATTAACGATAACCGGCTTTCCTCTGCCTGATGATTCGACGAAGGTTTTGAAAATTGCATGTAAAAATGTCCACGTGGACAGATCGGGTGATCAGGCTTGGGTGTTCGAAGCGGATGAATTGACCGTGGATACAGTTGTCACCGGGATGCCGATAAGCCGAAGGCAGATGCCATTTGAAGAGGGCAGGGCCAATGTGGTCATTTTTGAGAATCCCGAAAGGGGGATCGAAGGACGACACTTCTGGATAGACCGGGCAGGGGAGGCGGTTCCTGCGCAGGAAGAAAAGAGCCTGAAGAACAGCGGAATCAAATCCGATGGATTGAAACAATCCGGATACTCAGTCATTCTCGATCCCGGGCACGGAGGTAAAGATCCCGGTGGAATCGCACCGGATGGATTGCGTGAGAAAGACCTGAACCTCAAAATCAGCAGGCGGCTCGCGGAGACGTTGCAGGAAAATGGCGTTCAGGTCCGGTGGACACGGATGGATGATTCATTTTTGCAGTTGGAGGACCGTTCCGGTATATTCAATTCTTCGGGTGCGGATCTTGCTCTTTCGTTGCATGCCGGTATCAATGGAAATCCTGAAGTGAACGGCATCGCTTCCTATTATCACGGCGAGGATGACAAAGATGATTTGGAACTGAGCCGGGCGTTGAATGAATACCTGACCGGAAACGGTCGGATAGCGGTCCATCCGCCCATCAAGGCCGAATTCACCATCCTGCGGAAGGCGAAAATTCCGGCTGTCCTGATCGAACCCGGCTACATGAGCAATCTGAACGATTTGAGAGCACTGTCCGATCCGGAATTCATCGATGAATGCTGCCTGCGCATTTCAGGCGCGGTCATTTCATTCCTTGAAAATCAGGCCGGAGGTTAGAAGTTTTTATCATGCCGATCCAAGTCCATTCCAGTTTGGAGTCCTGGTGACGGCAGTCTCCAGGCCGTCCGGTGGCCGAAAAATTTCTTGACATTCAATAATCTCATAAATAAATTACGTCTTATGTAAATTCAGGAACTCGCCCGTCATCCTTTGTTAACGGCAAAGCCGGATACAATTTCATGGATGGGTGATCAGAAACCGCAGCCGGGCACGGACATCTGCCGGATCGACTCTCTGATCCGGTTCTATCCCTGTTCGCAGCCGGATCCCGAACCCTTTTCGTTCGAAGGGGTTGGCAGTGAAGCGTATTCTCTCCTGAGGGAGGCTTGAATGATCCGTTCCGTCCGTCATGCCGGATATCGTCACACCGGGAAAATCCTCGCTGTATTACTGGTTCTTATAGGTGCAACCGGGCATTCCCAGGATTCCACAAAGGCGGACGCTGATTCGAATGCAATCAACCTGTTTATCGATTTTCCCGATTACACCATCGATCTCGATTATTTCAGAACGGAAATCCCGTTTGTCAATTTTATGCGCGATCGAGCGGACGCAGACGTGCACTTATTGACCACGACACAGCGCACCGGTGGGGGCGGAAGGGAATTCACCATCACATTCATCGGCCTGCGGCGTTTCGAAGGTGAGAGGAACATACTTCAGTATTCCTCCCGACAGACGGATACGGAGGATATCATACGGAAAGAACTGGCGAGATATTTCAAAATCGGACTCCTCCCTTTCGTATCCCGGTCTCCCGTGATCGGACAGATGGACATCATTTACAAAGAACCCGATCAATCGGCTGAAAAAACAAGAGACATTACTGATCCCTGGGATCATTGGACTTTCAACACCAGTCTGAGCGGGTATTTCAATGGGGAGAAAACATACAAGTACAACGACATTTATGCTTCGTTCTCCGCCAGCCGCGTAACCGAAGAATGGAAAATAAACGCCTATTTTTCAATTGCACAGACAAAAAACCTGTACGATTACGGAGACGAGCTTTCTTACACGAGTTTTCAGCGCAGCAGGTACGCCAGCGCATCCGCAGTGAAAAGTGTGACGCCACACTGGTCCCTGGGCGTGAAGGCCGGGGCCTCCACGTCCACGTACAGCAATTATGACCTGTCGCTGTCCTTTTCACCGGGCATCGAGTTCAATGTGTTCCCCTATTCCGAATCCACCCGGAGGCAGTTCACGTTCCAGTACCTGGTAGGTGCGTATTCCTATGATTACCACGAAAAAACGATATACCTGAGAACTTCCGAACAGCGGTTCATGGAACGCCTGAATATCGGGTACGGGATCAAGCAGACGTGGGGCTCGATCAGCACCTCCCTGTATGCATCGCATTACCTTCATGACATTCATAAATTCAATGTCCGATTGCGCAATGACATCGAACTCCGGCTCATCAAAGGGCTTTCGTTCAATTGCTGGGGATACCTGAACCTCGTAAGGGACCAGCTTTCCCTGCCGAGCAGTGGTGCGACCATCGAAGAGATCCTGTTGAGGAGAAGGGAGCTGGAGACATCCTATTACTATTATCTTTCCATAGGCTTCAGCTACACATTGGGTTCCATCTACAACAACGTGGTCAATCCGCGGTTCGGAGGATTCTGAAACGGCCGCGCCGGGGCGGAGCATCGATAACCACATTGGAAATGTCTTCCAAACCCGATGAAGATTCTTTGCCGCGGATTACCGGGTAGCTTCAATTGGCTGATCCATAAAATCCCTCATTTTTATATTGCATTTTATCATTCTATTGTTGATTATATGATCATGGAAGCCATTTTGATGAAGTGATGCGTCCATTTTACGGTTCATCATGAGTGGCCTTCCTGTCCGGCTGCCCGGTGCGTTCGACATAAGAAATGCATCTGTTGACGGGCTTGCTGCGGGGAGCTTCAATTAAGCAAGGAATTGTATGGACGGCGAAAGACTTCAGTTTCTCCTTTCCATGAGCTCCTACATGGTGCTCGTGATTCTCATCGGGCTGTACTATGCCAGGCGCGCCAATGAAAACAGCAGGAACTTTTTTCTTGGTGGAAGATCGATAGGGCCGTGGGTCACGGCTTTCAGTGCAGAGGCCTCCGACATGAGCGGATGGCTTTTGATGGGGCTTCCCGGGGTCGCTTACTGGTTCGGATTCAGCGATGCGATATGGACTGCGATTGGGCTTGCCGTAGGCACCTATATCAACTGGCTTGTGGTGGCAAAAAGACTTCGCGCCTATTCGGAAGTCTCGGGAGATTCCATAACTATCCCGGATTTCCTGAGCAACCGGTTCAAGGAAAAGAACAAGATCATCATGACCATTGCGGCATTGTTCATCCTGATCTTTTTCACGGTTTATGCGGCGAGCTGTTTTGTGACAGTGGGAAAACTTTTTCATGCGCTGTTCGGAATCCCGTACCGGCATATGATGGTCCTGGGAGCGGTTTTTGTACTTTTTTATGTTGTGATCGGGGGCTTTCTGGCCGAAAGCGCATCCGATTTCATGCAGGCTGTGGTCATGATAGCGGCTCTAGTGACGACATTATCGGTGGGTATAATATCAGCCGGCGGCATATCAAACATAATCGAAAACATCCGAGCCATTCCGGGGTTTTTTGACTTTTTCGGCATCGCCCGGCCCGTGACAGCAGGCGGCGTGCAGCAGGTCGGAGCCCACGTAACCGGCCGCGCGCTGAGCCGTTG
>CAYXFJ010000193.1:4517-5852 GCA_964464265.1 uncultured bacterium | reverse complement strand
GGGCGGGCCATGCGTGGGGACAGGACTTCCTCGAGTACGGAGTGGAACTGACCCTTCTTGTTGAATACTTCCGGGATATGGGCATCGATTACATGAGGCCGGGTGATGTCATTGGTATCGCCGGATTTATTGAGACTCCCGTGGATGACTGGGGTGTGGATGTAACACCGAGAGGGGAGCTCAAGATTCCCTGCGATATCGTACGCGAAAGACCATCCACATTCACATTTGACGGCGATGCGGCAGACTGGGCTCAGATGCCGGTTCTCATCGAATCGCGCGACAATCTTCAGGATTATTTCCCGAACGAAATCGTCGCTGCCATCTCGGACCATGTGAACGTCAGGGAAGTCAAGGCGTTCATCAATGAGGAAGAAGATGCATTGTACTTCTCTCTCCTCTTCTGGGGCGGGCCTGTATGGCCGAACAACGGGTATATCGAGGATTACCAGGGCAGTGGCACCATGGTGTACCGCCACAGGGGCTATTACCATCTGATGATGGATCTGGACAATGATCCGACCACAGGATGGAACAGCCACTGGTACGAGACGCATTACACGCCCGTAGGCTACTATCACAGCCAGGGCCTTCCGAACACGGACGATATCGGAGCCGAGTGTTATCTGGAATTCGGAGTGGACACGAAGTGGACACCGCCGAAAGAGGACGGAGCTGTCAAGTACGTGACCTACTATGCCGAGGACGTGCACGAGATGGATTATCAGGCAGGCACAGGCAACGGTTACGACATGTACGGCTTCTATGTGGAGTATCCGGATTCGGCATCTGCCGTGCATTTCGACGGCTTTATGAAGGAGGATGATATTGGAACCGATAATGCCCTGTACTGGGGAGCCCATGCATGGGGACAAAATTTCCTCGAGTACGGAGTGTCCCTGAAGTATTTCCGCAGATACTGGGCCAACCAGGGCAAGAATTATCTCAAGTCCGGAGATGAGGTAGGCGTGGCAGCATTCATCGAGACACCCGTGGACGACTGGGGAGTCGATGTAACGCCCAGAGGCGTTCTCTCCTTTGCCACAGATGTCGAGGAACGGGAGACCGATGTCCCGGAAACATTTGCACTCGAGAACAATTATCCGAATCCGTTCAATCCCGAGACCCATATCGATTATATGGTTCCCAGAACAGCTGAAGTGAAGATTGAAATCTACAATGCACTGGGACAGAGGGTCAGGACTCTTGTGGACAGGGAACTGTCTCAAGGACGGCATTCGGTTGTCTGGGATGCAAGGGACGATTCAGGGATCCATGTTTCGAGCGGTGTGTATTTCTATGTTTTAAGGGCGGATGGAACCCGTCTGACCAAGA
>CAYXFJ010000193.1:3343-4483 GCA_964464265.1 uncultured bacterium | reverse complement strand
AAGAATGGGAGTGCCCTTTCGGACAATCCCATTCTTTTATCCATATGAAACCCGCTGCTTCGATAATCACGTTTTGCACATCTCAGTCAAATGGTCACTCGGCCGGGATTCCGGTGGGAACTTCAGCCGGGATTCGGGTCTGGACTCCGGGTGAGACTCCGGGTGAGACTCCGGCCGGGATTCAAATGCTCCGTGCGATGTTACGAGCTCTATATACCCCGAAAGGGAAATTTTTATTTTAAGAATTATACCGAGGCCCTCAATGAGATACCGTTGGAATTTTAGTCGTTTTGAAAGTGCTGCTGTCCTGGCTCCTGTCCTCTTCTTCTTTATTCTTACCTGTGCGAAAAAAGAGGACAATCCTGTACTGGCTGTTTTTGACGGCGGCGAGGTGCTCCAGGGCGAGTATGTGGAACAATTTCTCGCCAGCACTAAGTACAAACCGGCTGTTATGCCTGCTGAAGACAACCTCAGGGAAATCGTTACTGAAAAAGCTCTGACGAGGATCGCAGTACTGGAAGCCGGGAGCAGAGGAATGGATCAGGATCCCCTGATTCTGGCGGCTCTTCAGGAGCGGGTGGACGCCAATCTCTTTCAGTATTATATGCGCAAGGAGATCATCGATAAAGTCGTCACGGACAGCCTGATCAAGAAATTCCATGCGGAATTCACGCCTCAGTATAAAATGCGCTATATTTTCCGGGTGGTTACGGACAGAAGCACTCCTCAGACAGTCAAAACCCAGAAAGATACGATAGACTGGATTTACAGCAGGCTGATAGCGGGTGAAAGCTTCGAAGCGATGGCCAGGAAATATTCCCAGGACACGCAGACCAGGGAAAAGGGAGGGGATCTGGGATTTGTCATCCAGGAATCCCTGGGCGATCCCCAGTTAAGGACAGTGATGATGGCTTTGCCGGAGAACTCCTTCTCAAAGCCGTTTCAGGGAGTGGCCGGATATTATATTCTCCAGAAAGGGGAAAAAAGGGATGTCATCGCTCCTGCTTTCGAGGAGGTCAGGGGACGGATATGGCAGACCCTGTACCAGACGCGCCAGTATGCTGTCGCCAATCTGGCTGCAGAGGCATACGGGAATCTCGTTCCGCGCGATATCGCCTCGCGGGCAATCCACAAGGTGTG
>CAYXFJ010000193.1:0-3313 GCA_964464265.1 uncultured bacterium | reverse complement strand
AAACCGGGATAACACAGGGCTTGTTTTTGAAAAGCTCGATGAGAGGGACCTGGACCGGGTTTGTGCAACCTTTCAGGGCGGAGTGATCCGGGCCAGTGACATCTTCGAAGACCGGAAAAAAAGACCCGGTGACATGTGGGAATTTGATCAGAAACTGAAATTCACTGCCCAGCAGAAATTATTCGCAAAGCATGCCCGTGAGCTGGGATATGATCAGACACCAGAAATCCAGGAACAAAAATCGTATATTCTTGATGCATTGCTCAGAGCGGATCTCTATCAGAAAGAGGTCAGGGATATCGTGCAGACAAGACTCGATTCGCTTAATGAGATACAGAGCAGGATCCTCTCACCCGGAGATCTGAAACAATCCATGGATGCGGGCAGGGCCAGGTTTGAAAAGGAACTCCGGGAACGATTTGAGAATGAACTTAAATCCCGTTACCATTTCCGGTTTGAAGAAAGTCACTTCGCAAAGGCCATGAAAAAAGCGGAAGAGCTCAAGATCAGGCAGAACGAGGAACAGAAAAAAACAGCAGAGGTGCAGACATGAGAAGGTTCTTATTCCTGCTCATCCCGCTGGCGGGATTGGCGCAGGTCCGGCCTCCGGTGGATCAGTATCCTTATGCAGGGGAGGCAAATCTCGAAAAAAAGGCTGAGTGGCTGCTCGAGGATCTGCGGCGGGACAACCTCCAGTTCGGAGTGGTCATGCCGCGCGTGCTGCTTCCTCCGGAAGGCAATGCGGACCATTCCACGGCCCATCAGGAGGATGGAGGGAACCGTTCAGGCCCCTATCTGGCGGCACTTTCCTTTCAGTACGCTGTCACAGGCCGTGATGAAGTGCGCCGGTGGGCTGATGAAACATTCGATGCCGTCGAACTGCTCGAAAAGGTCACGGGTGTTCCGGGCTGCGTGGCAAGGAGCTTCAATAAGGCAAAAAAACCGCAGCGTCATGAGGACTGGTTCTTTTTCCCGGGGGAATGGCATGCTTCGGCCAGTATGCCCGGGTACCGGTGGCTGGGAGATCCCAGTTCGGATACCATAACGAATCTTCTTTACGGGCTTGCGGTTTATTTCGATCTGTGCGCGGACGGTCCGCATAAAATACGCGCTTCCGCCCTGGCTGACCGGATCGTCACCCGCATTGTGGACCAGGGGATGCGCATCGTGGATGTGGACGGCAAGATGACGCTCTGGGGAAACTTCAATCCCTTCCTCGATAAAGAAAAACTCAACACTCTGCTCCCGCTCGGACATCTGAAGATCGCTTATCACATGACGGGCGACAGCCGTTTTGAGTACCAGTACCGGTTTCTGACCGAAAAACATGACTATGCTGACCATGCGATACTGGCAGATTCCTACAAGCCGCCCGTTGTTCCATGGGATGCCAACCTGGGCATGGAAGCCCTTTATCACCTTCTCCGTTATGAAGAAGATGCGGTACTCAGGGATAAATATCTGGCATCTCTGGAGAGATACTGGGTCACTCAGAAGAAGGGAAGATTTGTTTCACTCCATGTCATCTATAATCACTATGTCCCGGGAGAAAAGGGCTTCAGTGAAAAATCGGTCAAAGCGCTTGTTGACTGGAAAGGGGCCTGGCGCCAGAAAAGGGACGAATGGCTGAGAAAGGAAGGCGGACCCGAGAATGTCAGGGGTGTATGGCAGGAACCGGCTCAGGAGTATCTGAGAGCATACTGGAGCGCCCGGTATCACAGGCTTCTGGAAAAGGACAATACACCCGGCGCTGGAGATCCTCCGGAATGGGCCAAACCGCAGAAGGACAGATTCGAAGGAATGGTCTATGTCCCTGAAGGGGAATTCATCATGGGAAGTGCCATAGGGGATATAGATGAATCGCCTGCAAGAAAGATCTATCTCAAAGCTTTTTATATAGACCGTTTTGAGGTCACTAACCGTGAGTTCACTCGTTTCATGCCCGGGCATACGTATCCTGAAGAGGAAGCGGACAATCCGGTGGTCGATGTCAGCTGGCACGAGGCCAGCGCCTATGCAGAGTGGGCGGGCAAACGGCTCCCCACAGAAGCGGAGTGGGAGAAAGCGGCGAGGGGCAGTGACGGGAGAAAGTATCCCTGGGGGAATAGTTACGATTTCAGTTTCGCGGAACCGGACGGGTATGCAGAGGAAGCGGCGTGGCGCGCGGGTAGAAGTCCGTGCGGTGCCTTCTGGATGGCGGGCGGGGCCTGGGAATGGACCTCAGACTGGTACAAACCTTATACGGGAAACACAGTTTCAAGCCCGTCCTACGGTGAACAATACAAGGTCATCCGCGGAGGATCTGCCTTCAATGACGGAAGCATGCAGAGATGCGCGCACAGGTATTACCTGGATCCGGGGACCCATGTGAGCGGTTACCCTGTGGGATTCCGTTGTGTCCGGGATGCAGAATAGAGCAACAACCGGTGAGGTATTGAAAAAATGAAATTTCAGACGGTTCTGGCAGTGCTGCTGCCCGTTCTGGTTTCAGCCCAGAACATCACGATAGACGGGCAGTTCGAAGACTGGAAAACGGTCGTTACTTCGGTCATCGATTCCTCCAATGATGAACACGATACGGACTGGTTCGGCGATGGAAAACTCATGCCCGAACCCAGAAAATACAGCGATATCGATATTCTTGAAGTGAAGTTTGCCCATGACAGGGAGAATCTGTACGGGTACGTGAGAGCGAAGGGAGTGGTCGGAAGAACCTCCAGAGCGGCAGACGGGAAAAAAGCAGGACGCTATTACTTCATTATCACGATCGATGTGGACAACCGCGACGATACAGGATACCCCGTACAGGAGGGAAACTACTGGCCTAATTCAACTGGCTATGACATGAACATGGAAGTGGAGTTTTATGACGGAAGTTTCAATACCGGTCATTACATTCACCACGATTTCATGACGGAAAATGATCTCAATCAGGGAAGAGCGGATCTTACGAACAGGATCATCCGCCTCGGACCCGGCACCTACGAGCATTATCTTCAATGGGTCACGTTTCCGGATACCACGATCGTATATGTCACGGACAAAGGTCCGGTGATCAACGGCGGTATCATTGAGGTTGCGGTCTCTGAGGAGGGCCACGAGGCTGAGATGAAGGCGCCGATGTGGGGATTTTTCTGGGACGAGAACGGTTTCCCGATCATCGAACTGGGAGATACGCTGGACATCTCGGTTTCACTCGAGGGCAGCGGTGAGCTCTCGGAAACCGCTGTTGAACTGGGTTACACCGGCAGCAATTCTGTCTGGGGCTCCGATACGGCTTATCCTATAGAGGGTTATGTACTGACCGCTCCCG
>CAYXFJ010000192.1:0-5885 GCA_964464265.1 uncultured bacterium | reverse complement strand
ATCAGGGGACATGGGCCTGAGGGAAAATAAGCCCAATTCGGGCTCCGTTTGCCATGCCCATATCCGGAAAACCCTGTAAAACCGTCCGTTTCGGTGCTGGTGAAAAATACGCCTTATTATAGTCCCGATTACTAAAATACGGCAGAATTGCACCTCTCCAAAAGCCCACCAAAAACCCTTAAATCGAGGCTGTTTTTGCCACTTAGTTTACCCCATCCGGACCCCGAAAAGGCTGCCAAAATGCGAATATGACTGAAATCCGGATTTACCGACGGAGAATCTGGGATATAATGGGGAGTTTTCTTCCGGTGATGACCCGGCAATCCGATAATGCATCTGCAATCTTCGATAACCGGACAATCCATGATTGGTCTATTTTTGTCACAGAATCCGTTTAAACTCTGAAAGACAGGATAATCATTGATCTGTTGCATTCTCATGGAGAAATCCGGATCTTAAAAAAAGTAGGGGAGAGATTAGACTATGGGACTAAAAAAAAATTCAATCCTGATCGCTTGTATCATCATCTGTATCGTGATTGGGACCGGTATTGTTATCACATTATTGCAATCTCAAGATACCGCTGCCAAACCTCAGCTGCAGGAAAACCGGACTGCCGGGACACCGGTACCCCCGATTGCATCAACTCCTCAGACAATCCATCCCCCGGACATCCCGCTTACGGTAACAATCACAAGGGATGAGGCAACAGCACGTGTGCAGGAAGAGTATTCCAGGGGGTATTCCATCACCGCTGTCCACCTGACTGGGTTGTATCCCGGGAAAATCCTGTATGAATTTACTATGGTACCTGCTGAATCTTCCCTCTATGAAAAGAATACAACGGTCTTCATCGATGCTGACACCGGCGATCTCTATTCCCCCTTACAGGAGAAAGCGGGGATATCCATTGAACAGGCAAAACTCCGTGCCCGCGAGGCTTTTCCCGCGTGGACTATTGACCGGGTCAGAATAAAGTACGTTGACGGGACACAGTATGTCCGGTCCTGGGAATTCTACCTGTACATGGATGATAAGGAACTTGTCCATGGCAGTCTTGATGCGGATACCGGCGAGCTCAGTGACTATGCGATTGGTGTCACACGGACGGGGCGGCCGGAAAATCCGTCAATCACCACCGATGCCGCACAGCAGGTGGCTGACCGGGAAATAGAGGAACGCAATGGTGTTATACCGATCGTCCTCGGCGATTCCCGGCTGGACCCGCTCGGTATGCCCGGGGAAAAGATTGCCGGGAGATACGTCTTTGTCTATAACCGGGTTATCCGAAACGTTCCCTGCGACAGCGACGGCTTTACTATCGTAGTCGATTCAGTTGCAGGAAATGTCATTGAATACCGCAAGTCGTGGAGCCTTCCGGAGAACGCAGTTGCATTGTCAGCGAAACCCGCAAAACCAAGGATGGAGCGACAAAAACCGTGCGGCAGGAAGCGACGAATCTTTATCCGGCATCTGCTGCCGGCCTCCGGATTGTCTCCGCTGAACTACGGTGGAAGGATTACCACAACCCGGATAAGGTTGTCCCAGTGCCCGGAAGTATCCCGCTTGCCTGGAAGGTACAGTTCGATGATGAGACGATCCGGGCACAGCAGTGGCCTAATCCGGGAACAGGATGGGTTGATGCGCAGAGTGGAACGCTTCTTGATATGTACTACCGGCACTAATCCCATCATTGTCACGAATCATCTGGCTGTTAGCAGATTGAGGTCTCTCGTTTTTTTAATCGATACTGGAGCTGGCCAGTATGGCTGCGGGATGCTGGATCCGTGTGCGAACGGGCAGTACGAGATCCGGAGCCGGGTCTCTGGTGCCGGAGATATCATCATTACTGATCGCTGCGGTTGCCGAATTGGGCATCGTGCAGGAGCGACACCGTGTTTTTATTGAAATTCTTTCAGTAATCTGCAGCTTTACAGGATATTGTGATGCGTAGAAAACAAAATCTTATCTCGCAGTATCGATCATTCACACCGGGTTATGGCTTCTTATCTGGATGAATGCATTCAATGGAGGTCTTTGGGCTGGAAATTACTGTCGTTTCTCATTCCCCATATCTCTGTCAGTACCAGCACAGGTCATACAGTACCGGACCTTCAGACGGATCTCCCGCCACCGCGGCTGTCCACTTCCCCGCTTCGAGATATTCCCCGTTGACTCCGGAAATAGTCATGCGGACAGCCCGATCCGATCGGGAATCATCAGCATCAGAAAAATGCCAGGTCGAGCCACCCGGGCTCACAAGCGTCAGCGACAGGGAGGAAGCGGGATCATTCCACCGAAGCTCAAATGAGATCTTCTTATCTCTCATAGAGGGTTCGAGTGAGTACCATTCAATTTCACTGTCTGAAATGGTGCTGTAATACCGGACCCTGGTGTCCGGCGTGGGAACGGTGGTCGGCGTGGCAGAATAGCCGGTTCCCCCTCCCGTCGCCAAAAAATTGTGTGTGCGGTTCCCTGAATAGTATAAGAAGATATCATGCGCATCGTTGCGACCGTCAGACCAGACAACATACTCCCCGGAAACTCTCGGAAACTCCAGGGAAAACGGACCTTCTGCCACAATCCGGGTCATATTCGTGGTCCTGTCATAGAGCCGGATATCGCCGTTTCCCCGGAAACCAGGAGAACCTGCCGGTGAATTCCGGTAATCCTCCCAGACAACCAGGTCGCCCGATATATCAGGATACATCTGGAAAGAATCAGAGGGACTTATTGGTTTTACATTCCCTGACTTCAGGTCATAGAGGAACACCTGGTATGGCCCGTCGCGCCCGTCAACCCAGACGACACTGTCCCCGTCAATTGCGGGCATTGCACGGGAACCCGGCTCATCGCACAGTACGGTCTTTTCCCTGGTGGTGATGTTCAGGAGCATGATCCGGTCATGTGAGAGTCCGGCTTCACGGTAAACAACCCTGTCGCCGGAAATTGCCGGGCTGTCCAAGAGACCAGCTGACGATACCAGCGTGCGGGATGTACCTGATATCACGTCATACATCACAAGGAAATATTCACGTTCGTTCGTTTCCACCCAGAGAACCGTGTCCCCGTCAATACAGGGAGAGTACTGGTTGTTGGGGGAGAATAAAAATGTCAGCTTGCCCTGGACATCATCATACAGGAAGATGCCCCGGCCATCGCTCCATACATACCGGTTTCCGGAAAGTGCAAGGTCACGCTTCCATGACGTGACACGGGTAACCAGTTCCTTTCACCCGCCTGAAATATTATACCGGCAAACAGTCCGGGAATAATATCCGGATCCCTGCCCTGTCTCATACTCGACCCATGCCACATTTCCCTCATCGCAGGCGATGGCATTGTACTTTGCAGAATCGCTCTTTGCCACCAGGTAGGCATCGGACAAATCCGCCGCGGAACACGGAACTGTACACAAAAGAAGGAGAAGAATGATCAGAGAAACGACTATTCCTGCCTTCATGGTCCCCTCATTTTTTCCTGAGATTGTGCACAATCACACCACCAATAAGCCCTACCGAACCTGCCATGATTAACATTCCGGGATCTGCCGGAAACCCTGCCTCGCGGGCAGGAGTACCGGAGATGACCGTCTTTGTTTCGGGATCGACATCATAGGTCTTTGTGATAAGAGTTCCCGCGGGAGAAATGCCGGGATCGTAGAGACCATCATAGAGAACCATAATCCTGGCTGCTTCAACAGCACCACGGTGTACCTTCACGATATATTCACCGGGAGGCAGGCCTGAAGTATTGATAACGGCATGCCATGAACCATAGCCGTTGGTCCCCTCTGCAACGGGAATCCCGGAAACAGTGAACGACGGTTGCTTCAGACGATCGATATCCGGGGGGAAAATCCCGATTTCTAGGAGCGTTCCGGCATTCAGGTTCGTTGTTCCTGACATTTCCACAGGAGTGCCGGAAATGGCATCAGGAATTTCATTTATCTTTATCGTCGGTTCTTCGAGAAGAATCATGAATTTCTGGTAGGGATTCTTCTGCTCGTGGGCTTTCAGTTTCGTTTCCAGTTCTTCTGCAGGGATGTACGAGGATGGCTCTTTTTCATCAGGAATGACTTCCAGGGATTTTCCCCCGTCCACCACATAGATGAAGTACTGGCCGGACCTCAATGCGGTAGTATTGGGGAGATCAAATTCCCCCGTTCCTGATACATTCGCTGAGATCATCTGGAAATGGGTGTACCGCGTTACCGGAAAGCCGCTGGTGATCCAGATACCGATACGGTTATTGGGTGACGTTGTAGTAGTTATTGCCAACGGAGATCCCTTCGCGAGAATGTTTCTCCTGGTGTTGAGATCCGGGATGGTCGTAACGGTAAAGTTTCCCCCGGGTGAGATATACAAGGGGGATTCAAACGTGACACGAACAGCCGGCTGCGTGGCTTTCGGCGTGGGCGCTGACGTTCCCTGCGCAAGCGGAACCCGGACAGAAACACGGTCATCAGCTCCCTCTTTTCCGATCCTTAAGGTATATTCCGCTGGCGTGTAGCCTTCTGTAAGGATCGCGACCTTCCAGACCTGGCCGGCAGCTCCAGTTTCGACCGGGATTATTCCCCCCGAGCCGGAATATTCGCCATACATGACTCCCCCGGTTTCTGCTGCCCCGCGTGAGAATTCGTAATACAGGTTTGTCCCCACGGGAAGGGTCGTAGTTCCGGTGATCTCAATGATAGATCCGGTTAACAGGTTTCCGGGAACCGGATCTATGGCGATCTGGTCTGTCGCTGACACCGGGCTGATACCGAGTAACACTACACCTGCAAGGAGCAGGAGGGGTATTCTTATTTTAGCATGGATTTTCATATCTTCACGCATCCGTTTTAATTCTGGTTTCAGTGACCGTATGAAGCGTGCATATAAGTGATTTCTGTGAGAGACCTCACCGGATACCCTGGAGATCATGGACAGGTTGAGTGTTCTCACAGAACATATTTAAAATATCAGCCCGTTCACCTTTTCAGGCATTGTTCATGGATATCTCAAGAAGGAACAGGGATGTTTTTTTACCGGTTTTTTTCCTGGTAGTGACCTGTTGCATTCTCTTCATTGTTCCTGCTTCAGCATATGCACTTCCTTATTCAGCCATGTCCTGGTCGGATAGTCCCCCGGTTGGCGAGGCAAAACTCCCGGTCCCGGTGGAAGTCTGGCAGGTTCCGCCAGTGACGGTTCTCCTTGTACTCATTGCCATTTTCCTGCCGTTCTTCCTTGTACCTGTGGAGATCCTTGTCTCTTGTGCGGGTTTCGTAGTCCTGAACTTCAGAAGGATTCGGAAAAAAGAAATATTTGAGAATGATTGCCGGACACTGATTTATAAGTATATTGTGGAGAACCCGGGTTCAGGGTTTGCCGGGATAATGCAGAGTCTTTTGGTAAACCGCGGAACACTCCACTATCACCTCGGTGTCCTCAGCCGCGAAAAGCTTGTCGTCGCCTTTTCCATGAATAACAGGATCTGTTACTTCCAGAATGCAGGTAAATTTTCTGATCCGGAAATGGATGCGATTGCCCGGTTGCGGAACCACGCGAATCTCTCGATTTGTAAATTCCTATCCTCATTACCCGATGCATCGCGTCAGGATATTGCGCAGAGGCTGAAGACGACCGGTTCGACGGTATCGTGGCATATGCGCCGGCTCTGTGAGGCCCGGCTGATCACCTCGGCAAGAGAGGGAAGGAATGTCCGCTACCAGCTGACGCCTGTTGCAGCAAAGGTTATCGACGAGTTGTTGTGAGCGCTGGTAAGGCCAGCAAAACCTGTGAGAATCAGTGTCCAAATATTCCGGCTCGTTTCATTTTCGACAAGAGATCGGGGAATTTATGCTGAAAATCAGTCCCACTATAGAACAAAAAAATTACACGTTC
>CAYXFJ010000191.1:0-5891 GCA_964464265.1 uncultured bacterium | reverse complement strand
GTCCGGGTTGGCTGCAGGGGATGATCCAGGCGGATTATTATTTAAAATCCGGGGCATCGTGGAAAGGAACCATCGGTGAACAGACCATCGCTTTGAAATTGGACCGTTCATGGTCAGGTCATACACTTTACCGTTATGGTGGACCTGAGACACTACTTCAGACTGGGATACCGCGCGGCGCATGCGGTGCGCATCTGGGGACAATTCAATCAGGGAAAAGAGCCTCTTCCGTTCGTAATGGGAGGATCCTGGGATCTTCGTGGATACAAACTCTGGTCCCTGTGGGGCACAAAACTGGTTTTGATTTCCAATGAACTGCGTTTCCCTTTCCTGGATCAGTTTTATCTGGGATTCCCGTTCGGCGGTATCGGATTTAATTCCATAAGAGGGGCATTGTTCTTGGATGCCGGGAACGTATGGACGGATGACTTCGGCGAATGGAAGGGAAGTATGGGTGTGGGTATACGGTTCCGTTTCGCGGGGTTTCTCGTGATCCGTCTGGACATGGGGAAGAAAACAGACTTCAAACAGATCTATCCCAGAACCTTTACGCAGCTTTTCTTCGGCTGGGATTTCTGAAATGGACCAGACGGAATATTTTTATTACAGAACCGGCGGAAACGGCCGGACAGTTTATGGATAGAAAATAACTTGTATTTATCCCTGAATTTGATTATTTTTTTTAATCATGAAAAACATCCGAAACACAAGGAGAGAACGGAGAATGAAGCGATTTCTATTGATAACCCTTTTGGCATTCGTGTCCTCACAGGCTGTGTTCGCCCAGGGAAGCGACTATTACGTAAAAGTGAAAACTGAGAATCTGCGGTCCGCGCCCAACGGCGATAAAATGGGGGAACTGATGTCCGGCACAAAACTGCAGGTGCTGGAGAAGAACGGCAATTGGTTAAAAGTCCAGCTGACCGGCTGGATGTGGGATAAATCCCTCACTACCGATCCAACATCGGTGCTCGGATTCAAGATGCGGGCAAGTCATATTCTGTTCGAGAACGAACAGACAGCGAATCAGATCCTCTTACAGCTGAAACAGGGAGCGGATTTCACAAAGATGGCGCAGGAGCATTCCCTGGATCAGGCCAGCGGTGCGCTGGGTGGTGATCTTGGAGAGTTCAGCCGGGGGGATCTGCAGCCGGCATTCGAAGACGCTGTGCTTAAACTGAAAGTCAATGAGATGGTCGTTATCAAAACGGAACTGGGATATCATCTAATCAAACGTACGAAGTAAGGAACAAATTGAAGTAATAAGGAGGAGTGTATGGAGAAGTTGATCGAAAGGGTCAAGAAGATCATTTTAAAACCGCGCGAAGCCTGGGAAGAGATCAAGACTGAAGAAACGACCGTATCAGGATTATTCACCCGCTACCTTTTGATTCTGGCAGCCATCCCGGCAGTGGCCGGATTTCTGGGAAGATGGATAATCGGAATCCGAATCCCGTTTTCCGGAGTCTATCATTTTTCATTCGGTGCATCCCTGTTCAATGCTCTGGTCACTTATGTTCTCACAGTGGTGGGCGTATGGATTCTTGGAAAGGTCATTTTTATGCTGGCACCCAATTTCGCTTCTGTGAAGGATGAGGTCAGCGCGTATAAGGTGGCCGTTTATTCCTATACACCCTATCTTGTTGCAGGAGTTTTGAATCTCATACCCTCATTGGGCATTATTGTTCTCATTGCCGGGCTGTACAGTCTTTATCTCCTCTATATGGGACTTCCGATCCTGATGAAGACACCCAATGAAAAAACTCTGGCCTATACTGTGCTTATCGTGGTTACTGTGATTCTCATTTCTATTCTGGTGAGCGTTATTACCGGTCTCATTCTCAGGCCGTTCGGTCCCGATCTGCCAAGAATCTGATCCTCGTGCATGGGCTGAAGCATCCATTTCAATGGATGCATTCCGTACATGTCAATATGATGTATTAATGTCTCTTCTGTCTAAAAAAAATGCGGGAAACGGAAGTACATGACGCATTCAGGGAATGCTGAATCCTCACTTTCCATGCAGGATCAACTCTATCAGTTTACGGCAGCGCTGCACCGGGAATTATCGCTGAAAGAACTGCTGGATAATATCGTAGAACAGGTTCCGGTCATGCTGACAACGGTCTCTGCTCTCGATATTTACATTCTGGAACCCGGTCTGGACATGTGGATCGTGAAAGCCCACCGCGGGCTGTCTCCGGAATGGATAGGAACGGGTACGTTCCAGAAGAACGAGGGGATTACCGGCCATACAGCCAAAAAGGGCAAACCGCTTATCGTTCAGGATCTCACTGAATTCTTTCCCCGCAATTATGTGAAAAAGGAAGGATTTCGAACCTGTGCGGCGATACCTCTTCTTTTTAAGGATGAGGTCATCGGAGTTCTGGATCTTTATTCACGTACTGATGACGCCTTCAAAAATCCTAAATGGTTATATGAGCTGGGTGCACATATTGGACCCGTTGTTCACCGTGCCAATCTCTACGAGCAGACGCTTCAAAATGCCAGACGGTATTCAACACTCTGTCAGGTTGTTTTATCGACAAGACGGTTCTGCCCTATGGAAGATGTGTTTAACGATCTTTCAAGGATAATCAATCGTTCTCTGGGATATAACGCATCATGGATAGGTCTCGTAGATGATGAGCAGGGCATTCTTCAGGGGAAAACCTGCAGCGGATTACGTATAAAGACGGAATCTTTCATCCCGCCGGAAAAAATTGAGCGGGAATCCAGATCGCCCGCGGTCAGAGCAATAATTGAAAAACAGCCTGTGATCTGCCAGACCCTTGACGAGGTTGAAGATCCCTCCAGCAAAAAGAATTACCATTCATTGAATATCAGGAGCCTGGCTTTCATCCCTGTGCTGGGTAAAGAGAAGGCACAGGGTGTCATCGGTGTTTTTTCAGTGAACGAACAGGCTTTTCATGAGGGCGAAATGGGAATCCTTGTGGGAATAGCGGAGCATGCATCTACTGTGATTGAGAATGCCACACTATTCGATAGAATGAGAAAATCGGAAACACAATACAGGACGCTGTTTGAGTCAGCGAATACCAGTATCGTCGTTCTGGACGAACATCTGAAATTTTGTCTGGTGAATACGGCGTTTGAAAAGTTGAGCGGATATAAAAGAGCGAAGCTGATTGAAAAGATGACGATAGATGTTTTCATTAAAAAAGAGCCGGAAGGAAATGTCGCACTTGTATTCGACAGGACACATCCTCAGAGTTTTGAGGCCGTATTTTGCTCAAAGGAACGTCCGGGAAAGCAGGTTCATGTCACCACCACACCCATTCCCGATTCCGGTAATCTGCTGGTCTCTCTTGTGGACATAAGCCGGCAGAAGGAACTGGAAAGAAGACTATACCGAAGTGAGAAGCTGGCACAAATCGGGGAACTGTCAGCCGGGATCGCCCATGAAATACGTAATCCACTGGTTTCGATCACCACCTCTGTAAGTCTTCTCAAGGATGAAACTGAAATCTCGGAAGAGGGAAGGCAGCTTCTCGATATAGTGAAAGAAGAATCCGATCATCTGGCAGCCATCGTTGATGATTTTCTGAAATATGCGCGTCCGAAGAAACCTCATTTTCAGGATGAGGATGTCAATCAGATACTGAAAGACGTGGTCAAGCGGTACCGCGAATGGAATTGTAAAAACATCCAGTGGCTTGAAGAATATGATGATCTGCCGATGGTACCGCTCGACAGGCATCAGGTGCAGCAGGTGGTCACCAATCTCATGCTGAACAGTATTGAGGCCATCGGTGAAGAGGGAACCATCAAGATCAGGACGGTTATCCCGAGGGACTCGAAAAATCGTGTATGCATCCGGATTTCTGATTCCGGTATCGGTATCCCTGAGGATCAGTTTATGAAAATCTTTCAACCTTTTTTCTCGACCAAGGAAAAGGGAACGGGAATGGGGTTGGCCATTTGCAGGCGTATTATTGAAGAACATGATGGAAAGATTACCGTCCACAGTGAAACAGGAAAAGGGAGCACATTCACTGTCACATTGCCCACCCGAAGGAACCGGGAAGAAACAGAATAAAAGGATTTAAAAATATGGCAGATGTCTTACTTGTAGATGATGAAAAATCCATCCGCACGACTCTTTCCGCATTCTTACAGAAAAACGGCTGCCGTGTAGAACTTGCTTCCAATGGACAGGAAGCGATTGAGATGATTAAAACCACCTTTTTCGATCTCGTGATAACGGATCTGAAGATGAATCCGGTCAATGGACTGGATGTAATCCGGAGTGTGAAAGAGATCAATCCATTGACAGAAGTGGTGGTTCTGACAGGATACGGGACGCTGGAAAGTGGAATCGAGGCCATGAAACTGGGAGCTTATGATTATATCACCAAGCCGCCGGATTTAGAGGAGTTCAGGCTTCTGGTTTCCAAAGCGCTCGAAAAGAATGCACTTGCCACGAAGGTGGAAAAGCTGCAGACCGCTCTATCCGAAAAATATAGTTACGATAATATCGTGGGAAAATCGAATGAGATGATGGAGGTTCTGTCCATGGTCTCCCGAGTGGCTCCCACTGAAAGCACTGTGCTGATATCCGGAGAGAGTGGTACGGGAAAGGAACTTGTGGCCAGGGCCATCCATTTATCCAGCAAGCGCAAAAACAGGCCGCTTGTGGTCATCAACTGCGGAGCTCTTCCGGAAAACATACAGGAGAGCGAACTTTTTGGACATGTGCGCGGAGCGTTTACCGGTGCTTACCGCGACAAGAGAGGTCTTTTCCAGGAAGCCAACGGAGGGACCCTGTTCCTGGATGAAGTCGGGGAGACCTCGCCGTCAGCTCAGGTCAAACTGCTCCGTTTTCTTCAGGATGGCGAGATACGAAGGGTTGGAGAGAACGATCCCATTTATGTGGATGTAAGGCTTCTGGCAGCTACAAATAAGAATCTGGAAAAAGCTATCAGCGAGGGGAAATTTCGTGAAGATCTGTACTACCGCCTGAATGTCATCCCGGTCTTCATAGCTCCCCTCAGGAAACGGCGGGATGATATCCCGCTCCTTGCCAATTATTTTCTGAACAAGGCGGCAGAAAAAACGAAAAAGAACATACAGTCCATCACTCCTGAAGCGATGAAAATTATGGTAGCCTGGGAATGGCCTGGAAATGTCAGGGAACTTGAGAATGTGATCGAAAGGGCAGTCATCCTGACATCCCATAACGTGATTGTTCCGGAGGATCTTCCCGGATCGATCAAGATGTCTCAGGTCAGAAACCATGAAGAGGAAACCGGTTTTGCCGAGAGAACACTGGAAGATGTAGAAAAACATTATATCATGAGAACTCTGGACAAATATGAATGGAACCAGAAGAAGACAGCCACTGCTCTGGGGATTTCCACGACGACACTGTGGCGCAAACTGAAAAGTTACGGAATTGATACCAAACATAAAGAATAATGATTATACCCGAATTCAGAGGGGCTGTTTCTGAACAGCTCCTTTTTTATTGCCTCCATATACACTGCTTTATCCGCCCGGTCCGGATTTAATGTCAACTCTTTCCTCTTTTACGAAATAGAAATAGATGTCATAGGTCCAGGCAATAATTTCAAGCCAGCGCTTTCATTCTGAGATGAATCCGATTCCATGTTGCATATGATGCAAGTGCAGACTCTGAACAGCCGGCTTTTCAGCCTCGCAAACAGGGTCTAAATCTTTATAATCGGTTTAATCATGAATATGACGAGCGATCCGAAAAAATGGCATAGTATTTGTAAAATCATGAATTGGAAACGAAAATAAATTAGCAGGTGAGTATCCATGGCACGTGTTTTAATTGTCGATGATGAAAAAAATGTACTGAAAACACTCTCCATCGGATTAAAAAGATGGAAACATACCGTGTTGCA
>CAYXFJ010000190.1:1447-5944 GCA_964464265.1 uncultured bacterium | reverse complement strand
CAGGGAGTATCTTCTTCGGGAATGCCGCTCGTATTCGGGATGATGCTTTTCCTGTTCCCGCTTTTATCCCATTGTATTGCCTCGCCCTCCAGACGACTATTTTCCCATGTGGACTGGAATTTTTTCGTTCCGTTCGGCCAGAACTGCGTCCACCGGCCTGTCCCGTATTCGTTATACCTCCACTCCCATATCTTGCGGCCAAGTGAATCCCGGAAGATCTCTTTGCCGGCCTTTTGGCCTGCCTTATAGGTGACTTCCCACTGTTTCCGTCCGTCCGGATAAAACCATTTCTGATCCCCATGGAACAGGAATTGACCCGAAGGTGCTGTACCGCCCTTCCACACACCTTTCAGTCTGCCATCCGGATAGGTTTCTCTGTATTCCCGCACATCGCGGACCGTGCTTTCCCTTATGTCCGCTAAAACTGTATCCTTCGAAAGTATCCAGGCTTCGTTCATCTCAAAATGCAGGCATGGCGTATTCATGGTCGTGATGAGATGGATGATCCCGTTCTGCGCCTGTCTGGCGACGGAGTAACCTAAAGTAGCATGAAGGTTATCTTTTTCATGCTTGAGCGTTCCAACGAGTTTTTTAATATGCCAGGTCTCTCCCTCGTCCTCTGAAAGAGCAACGAAACTGCCCCTCTCGGTGATGGCTTCAGGATGCCTGCCAGACCTGTGCTGGAGATCTCCGCAGAAGAACAGTCGGCCGCTCTGGAGACGGATCAGGCACGGCCTCTGGTTTGACCCCTGTTCGGAAAAAGGCGTTCCCGACACTTCCCATGTTTTGCCGCCGTCAGCGGAAATGGATTTCGGATTGTACCCGTCAATGTTCGTATTCTTCCCTCCCATGCCCAGTATCCTGCCGTCCTTCAGTTCAGCGAACGTCGTGTGGCGGGCTCCTGTCCTGCCCCCCGTATCGTACCAGGTCTTTCCGTTGTCTTTCGTTGCCCAGAGAACGGATGTGCCGCCCTGGGCATCGCTGGAGACATAAAGCGTACCATCCTTTGCGCGGAACACTGTGTTGATGGGCTGCCGGGAATGGAGTCCAACGGGTTTCACGAATTCCGGAAAGAAAACCTCGCTCCAGGACACCCCGTTGTCCGTGGAAGTCATCCACTGGAAAGGATAGGAACCATCCATCCTCGGATTCCCCCAGAAGAGCCAGAGCGTATTGCCCTCGGTGAAAAGACAAGGCGCGTGATCGTTGACATCCGGGAAATTAAATAGGATCTCCGGCATATCCCATGAAAGGGAACCATATCTGAGACGCGTGGCCATCAGGGAGACCTCGGGCTCGTATTCGTGCTCTGAGGTGTAAATGACCATCAGAAGATCGCCATTCGGGCAGACTTCCAGAGCCGGGCTGTGATTGTGATTCATCATCCCCGGATGGAATCCGGAAAGCCTCGTCTGGTCCCTCGGCACATTGTCAGGGGGCATGGGCAGAAGCGGCCGCCTGCGGTACCAGGGTTTTCCTGGATCCGGCCCCTGTCTCACGAAGGGCTGTTCCTGGATCACGCTCTGTCTGATGAACGGGAGTTCACACTTTTCCGCAGGGGATTCCGGCATCGGGGCCTGAACGACCCGAAAACCGATGGAGGACTTCCCGCTCACATTTTCTGCCCTTATCTTCCCGAACGCAGGTGCATGACCTGCCCGGTTCATGGACCGTGCATAAACGGCATCTGCCTTATCAAGACCTCCACCCCGGATGACCCTGGCCATTCCGGATTCCATGCCAACAGGATCGGTACGCTCCCCATCCGGATACGGGCCGTACCAGTCCAGACACCATTCAGATACACCCGAATGCACATTCTTCAATTCCCATGGATTGGGACTTCCGGGCTCCGGAGGATTCTCTCCGGACCAGAAAGGACTGTCCGTGCCCGCCCGGGCAGCATACTCCCATTCCGCTTCTGTGGGCAGCCTGTAGGATTTCCCTTCCTTTTTCGACAGCCAGTCACAGAATGCCTTTGCATCGTGCCAGGTAACACCCGTTACAAAACCGCCTTCTGAGGCATCCTGATGACCGGGCTGGAACCTGCGGAACTGCTCCCGTGTGACTTCTGTCTCAGACATGAAAAAATCTCTTCTGAGAGTCACCTGATGAACGGGAGTTTCATCCCAGCAGTCCACTGCCGGATCGGGATTTCCCATTTTGAATGTTCCGGACGGGATACTGACCATGCGCATTCCGATGGAATTCGTGAAGTCTTCTTTGTTCTGTGCACTAATGCCGGCAATCTGCCAGCCACTGACAGCAAAAACAAGCCCGATCAAGCCAGCCCTGACAGTGTTTTGATTCATTTCTCCTCTCCGTTTTATAGTAGTTTTTAGAATCCATTTTGTCACAGATACTTACTGACGGTCATAACAGATAACCTCTGACGGTCATCACAAATCACCTCTGCTGGTCAACGCAAATCCCCTCTGCCGTGGGATCATTGGCTATTTATAACTTTCTACTAAGATAAATACCCTCATGAAAACGCCTTTCGAAGATCGTCCGATTCCTTCTGATCCCGGACAACCGCCTGCACGCAAAGTCCGCGGAAATTTAGATTCTTTTTCAGGAGATCCAGTTCTTCCCTGTTCATTCTTCCCTTCAAAACCAGGCATCTACCCGCTTCCTGTATTTTTTTCAGTTGAGGAAGGATTGGTTTCAATTCCACGCCCTCGTCCTTCGAAACCTGAAGAATGCGCAGGTCCCTGTTTTCGAGCAGCAAATCGAGAAGATGCATCCCTGTGGAATGAAGATGAAAGAGAGTGAATTCCGCACTTGAAGCGATCCTTGAGTCAACGGGATGGACGAACTCCCTGTAAAGATCAGGAGAGAGAAGGGCCATGGCATCCTCCTGAAGCCTGAGGCACTGCCCGGGCGTCCAGAGATAATAGGAACCGATCACATAGCCGTTATGGAAAAGATGCGTCCGCTCCTGGTGAATGCCTGTAAAATGAAGAAAAATCCCTTCGGCTATCCCGAGGAACGCTTTCATGAGCTCCGGGCGATCGAAGAAGAGATAGATCATCCGCTCCCCGCCGAACACCGCAGCCGCCAGGTCAAGAGGTCCTCTCAATATGCTCTGCCCGGTAGGATACCGTTCCCTGAATTCTTCACCGAGAGCATCCAGCAGATCACCGTACACGGCTGACCATCGGCTGCAGGTATGGGTAAGCCCCGGATGTTCTGTAAATACAGGTTCATTTACATCAATATGCCCGGAACCTGGAGCTGTATCAAGTATATTCAGATCTGCCTGTCCTGAACCCTGGGATATCGATTTTGCCTGTATTTTTTCTATCCATTTTTCAAGTCCTTGATCTGTCTTTACCTCGTCAACCGGAGAAGACCAGAAGTTTTTTCCGGTATATTTAATCGGGCATCCGATTGCTGCCTCGGTCCATGGGAAAAATGGAAAAGGTTCCAGAGTACGAAAGAGATCGTCCATTTCATCCAGTGTCGCCGCATAACTCCGGTACATGGGAAGAAAGCGGCCGGAGGAAAAATCCTTCAGTTTGACTTTACCCTCTGGCCAGAAGGCTTCCGTATCCTGTACATATCTGGATATATTTTCCCATCCCTGGATGCAGCCGACGAGCGGTCTGTCCATCCTGCTTCTTTCCAGGAACGCTCTGTGCCGTTCGATTTTTGCCTGTATGGTCGGATTTATTCTTGAATCGTTCATTTCATATGTCTATTAGTGCAGAGACTGATTGTTAAGAGAAAAGCTGCAATACTTGAAAATCGTCCGATTCATCGTGTCCGCCCCTTACCGGTATTGCGGAAGAACGCACTGAACAGGCTTCTTGCGCTTGCTTCCTGCTTGCCCTCTACCGGTAGTCCGGCATGAAAGTGATCAGGTCACAACCCTCGAGCTTTCCCCAGACCTCGATCTCCGTTTCGGTATTGGACTTCACCACACCCCAATCCTCCCCCTTTCTCACCGCCCTCCCCATAAGCTCATCCTTCTGAAATTTTTTACCGGAAACAAAAATTCGGGTACATATGCCGCTCTTGTCTGCGAGCACAGCATCCGGCATCAGTGTAAACGCCTCCGATTTCATCCCCGGGACGGATTTCAGGTTTTCAGCATTTCCGTCCCGTACAATATTCCCATCCACAATTGCCTCTGACTCCACCTGGAAATTCCCCCGGAAAACATTATTCCGGATCGTGCAGGGCTTCAATCCCTCCTTGGTCTCGACGAGCAGGAAATGGTCCATGATCAGATTATCCTGGATCAGCACCTCGCTTCTCTGAAAGTAAATACCCGTGTTATAGGCAGTGATATTTTTCAGGAATTCACCCCTTCCCTCCATGGTAAAGCGCATCACTCCCGAATTACGGGCCGGATTGTTGTTGCCGATAAATATGTTTTCATGGATCCTGACATAAAAGTCCTTTACTGCTGGCAGGGGGTCCAGGGGCGCATCGTACCGGGGCTCCTGGCCTCCGGCGGCATCGACCGGCTGGTGGTGGCCGCCTGCGCCC
>CAYXFJ010000190.1:0-1437 GCA_964464265.1 uncultured bacterium | reverse complement strand
GCGGACTTTTTGTGGCGCCTGCATCGTCCCCGCAGCTGTGTCCAACAAAGATGTTCCTTGCGATTACGGGAGAAGACCAGAGCGCCACAAAAAGTCCGCCCGCGTCGTTTTTGGCCAGGGAGCGGTTGTTTAAAAACACGTTGTTCTCGATCACCGGGTTCGACCAGTTAAAAATGGAAACAGCCCCCCCGTCGCTGCTGCGCATGGGATCTTTCAGACCTGAAACATTCCTCAGGAAAAGATTATTGGCAATCCGGCCGCTGCAACGGGTTTGAAACGCTATGGCTGCCCCCCTGCCGTTCTCTGTGGTATTATCGACGAAAAGATTATTCTCGATGACCGGGGATGCGCCGTTCCCGCAGTATAAGGCGCCTCCGTCGTTTGCTATTTCATGAAGGAAGGCAGGCTTCCACGGTTCAGGCCCCCGGGTCTCGTTTTTGAGAAATATATTGTTCCGTATCACCGGAGACACTCCGTCTGCATAAACACCCGCCCCCTTTCCCCGGATCCGTCCGTCCGTGATGACGAACCCGTCCAGAACCGCATGATCCGAAGCCACAACGACTCTCCTCTGGCCGCTTCCGGAAAGCACAGTCTGAAAGGCCTGTATGTCCTGTTCCCAGTTGTCCGGATTAAATCCGCCATAGAGATCCACGAACTCCCTCATGAAAAGGGTCTCGCCTTCATATACGCCTTCTGCAACCTGTATGGCGATCCTGCTCTCGGGTCCCGCAGTGACGGTCTGGCTGAGAGCCTTTTGCAGGGTAACCCAGGGAGTTCCCCTGGAACCGTTTCCCTCAATGTCCGAACCGCCGGACCGGGAAACATAGATCATCTTTGAATAGGTACCGGAAGAGATGGTCAATGTTTCAATACCGATTTTTCCGGATTTCAAATCCGGGCTTTGCGCAGGTTTACATCCGGAGATCAAAATGAACACGAAAAGGATAAAAAGGGCGGTGAACACGAACCGGTTCTGCATAATCGTACCTCTCTCAATGAGTGACAAACTGCATGGAATAAAGCTTGGCTCCCCTCATGCGGAACACCATCTGCACCTTTTTTCCTGACAGAATGGAAACATCCCGGGTGAAACGGAGTTTTTTCAATTCAGGCTGGATCTCTTCCACGGACTTGCCGTACGGCACAATGACCTCTTCCCGGTTCTGTATCCATTCCGCTTCAGCATCCATAAAATCACCGTTAATATAGATACAGTCATCGGCCGAAAATCCCGGGACAGGCTTTCCGGCCGCGTCGAGAAATCCCACCTGTATATATCCCGCAGCATCCGTATCCGCATTGAGCACGAGGCGGTTCCCGCTGAAAATGAGAGGTTTTGTGATGACGAGGCCTTCCTGATCGTAAGGAGTGTCGATTGACACGAACCCGTCCATCCTCTGGACCAGACGGAACACACCTCTTTTGTCATCCACA